>CALZIC010000040.1 GCA_945787285.1 uncultured Desulfuromonadales bacterium | reverse complement strand
CTGCGCCATGACCTCGAGGCGCCGCAAACCGTCTTCGCTGCAGCGGTCGCTGCGCAACAGCAGGCAGGTACTTTGCGCGCTCCCCCGCCCTACCCGGCCACGCAGCTGGTGGAGCTGGGCCAGCCCGAACCGCTCGGCGTGCTCGATCATCATGACGGTCGCATTGGGCACATCGATGCCGACCTCGATCACCGTGGTCGCCACCAGGATGTCGATGCTGCCGTCTTTGAACTGCAGCATGGTCGCTTCTTTTTCATCCGCTTTCATCTGCCCGTGGATGAGTCCCACGGTGCAGTCGGGAAAGACTGCCTGCAGATGTTCGGCCCCTTCGCTTGCGGCCCGCAGGTCGACCTTTTCCGACTCCTCGACCAGCGGATAGACGACGTAGGCCTGACGGCCTGCGGCGATTTCCTTTTTAATGAGGGAATACGCCCGCTCGGTGGCCCGGTCGGAAAGAACCCGGGTTTCGATCGGGGTTCTTCCCGGGGGGAGTTCGTCGATCACCGAAAGGGCCAGGTCACCGTACAGGGTCAGTGACAGGGTGCGCGGGATCGGAGTCGCCGTTCTTTTTCAGAACGCCGCGCTGCCTGACGCCGAAGCGGTGCTGCTCGTCGATGATCCCCAGCCCGAGGCGATCGAATTCGACCCCCTCCTGAAGAACGGCGTGGGTTCCGACCACCAGATGAACTTCCCCGCTGCGGATCGCTTCATACGCGGTGCGTTTATCCTTGGCCGTCATCGCCCCGGAGAGGAACGCCACCTTGAGGTCGAGGCGGTCGAGCCAATGGCGGAAGTTCAAAAAGTGCTGCTCGGCGAGAATTTCGGTGGGAGCCACTACCGCCACCTGGGTGTCGTTTTCGATGGCGACCAGTGCGGCCATCAAGGCGACGATCGTTTTGCCGCTGCCGACGTCCCCCTGCACCAGCCTGTTCATCGGGTGCGGCTGCATGAGGTCGCGCTTGATCTCGCCGAGAACGCGGCGCTGCGCATCGGTCAGCCGGAAAGGGAGCATGGCGGCCAGAGGCTTGGTATAGCGGTGGTCGACCCGAAAAGGTATCCCCTTTTCGAGCACAATTCCGCGACGTTTCAGGGCCAGCCCCAACTCCAGGTAGAAAAACTCATCATAGACCAGGGACCTGCGTCCTTCGTCGCGGTTCTCGTTGAGTCTTTCAAGAGAGGCGTCGTTATTAGGCCAATGCACCTGGTGCAGCGCCTGTTCCAGGGGAATCAGTTGCCGGCGATCGGTGATCTCTTGAGGAATAGCGGAGACGACGTAATCGG
The DNA here is from genome assembly GCA_945787285.1 of uncultured Desulfuromonadales bacterium. GTDB lineage: Bacteria > Desulfobacterota > Desulfuromonadia > Desulfuromonadales > Trichloromonadaceae > CALZIC01. Next base: position 13,240 of record CALZIC010000040.1, on the reverse strand, counting down.
CATAACGGTCAACGGCGTCCTTCCAGATCTTACGGGCGGTTTTCTGGTGAAGGCCCTCGGTCAGGGGATAGACGGGGAGGATGCGTCCGAAACTCAACGGATCGGAGGCGATCAATTGCTCCATCCCCCCTTCCCCTTCGCTGAACTCGGCCTCGGGATGGTGGATTTCCCGGGTGGAGCCGAAGCGCTTGACCTCGCCAATGAAAAAGGCCTTGCGCCCTACCGCGAAACGTTTCTTTTGCCAGTCGCGCCGGTAATGAAACCACTTGAGAATGGCCTGTCCGGTGTCATCCCCGACGATCACCTCGAATATTTTTTTACGGCTGCGCGAAGTCGTGGTTTCGCCTGCGGATAAGATCTCTCCGAAAAAAACTTCCTGGCAGCCGTGGCGGAGTTGACTGATTTTACAGATAGTACGGCGATCTTCGTAGCGAAACGGGAGGGTGTAGAGAGCGTCCTCTACGGTGTGGAGGTTAAGCTTGGAGAGTTTGTCGACCAGCCGCGGGCCGACCCCCCTCACCTGAACCAGGGGGGTCGCCAGCAACTGTCGTGCACGGTCATGGGAGGGAGTCAGGGCCATCTCCCCTTCCCTTTACTTATCGAAAATCGCGTTGAGCGCTTTCAGGATGTCGTTGACATCGAGGCCGTGGGCCATGGCACCCTGCTCGAGGGTCTCGTTCATGGCGCCCATGCAACCGACGCAACCGAGGTTAAAGGAGCCAAGAACCTTGGCGACTTCGGGGCTCATCTGCAGAACCTGGTGAAAGGTCATGTCTTTGGTGACTTTTTCGCTCATAAATCGATTCTCCTGGCTAGTGCACTAGGCGTATTGAATGTCGGTAACTTCGTATATCTTGACCCCCGAAGGGACCTTGATGCGAACTTCGTCATCCAACTGGTGACCGATCAGAGCCTTGCCAACCGGAGAGGTGACGGAGATCTTGCCATCCTTGAGATCGGCCTCGTCTTCTCCGACAATCTGGTAGGTGACTTCGTTGTCGCTATCGGCATCGAACAGGGTGACGGTCGCCCCGAAGACGATTTTGTCGGTGTCGAGGGTGGCGGGATCGATGACCTGGGCGCGGGCGATCTTGTCGTTCAGTTCCTTGATGCGCCCTTCGATGAAACCCTGACGGTCTTTGGCTGCATCGTATTCGGCATTTTCAGAGAGGTCGCCGTGACCGCGGGCTTCGGCGATATCTTGTACCACTTTCGGGCGATCGACACGAACGCGGGTTTTGAGTTCTTCCTGAAGACGCTGGTAGCCTTCCTTGGTCATGGGTATCGAACTGGACATTTCTTTCCTTTTCCTTCTTCCATAAAATATCTTCGGGCGGGATAGCCCCGCCCGAAGTCTTTTTAACTTAACCTGTTTTTAAAAAAAAGTGAAGCCTTTATCTCTGGGGATAATACTCCTGAAGAGGAGTCACGTCAAGAGCCTCACGGCGCATGGCCAGGATCCCATCGACTGCGGCGTTCATTCCGGCCACGGTTGTGAAGTAGGCGACGTTGTTCATCAGCGCCGTCCGGCGGATGGAATAGGAGTCCGCCACCGACTGAGGACCGAGGGTGGTGTTGAAGACGATATCAATTTCCTGGCTCTTCAAGGCGTCGACGCAGTGGGGACGTCCTTCCTTGACCTTGTTGATGCGCTCGACGGCAATCCCCTTCTCCTGAAGGAAGGTGGCGGTGCCGCCCGTGGCGACGAGCTTGAAGCCTGCGTCAGTCAGTTTGCGCGCAGAGTCGAGGGTGTGTTTTTTGTCGCTGTCCTTGACGCTGATAAAGACCTTGCCGGACAGGGGCAGCTTGACGCCGGCTGCGAGCTGGGCTTTGGCAAAGGCCTTGCCGAACTCCATGGAGATCCCCATAACCTCCCCGGTCGACTTCATCTCGGGGCCGAGCAGGGTGTCGACGCCGGGGAACTTGACGAAGGGGAAGACCGATTCCTTGACCGAGATATGTTTCGGAACGATCTCGCCGGAAACACCGAGCTCCTTGAGAGACTTGCCCGCCATCACCCGGGCAGCGATCTTGGCCAGGGGGCGTCCGGTCGCCTTGGAGACGAAGGGGACGGTGCGACTGGCGCGGGGGTTGACCTCGAGCAGGTAGATCACGTCGTCCTTGATGGCGTACTGGATATTCATCAGGCCGATGACCTTCAGCTCCAGAGCGAGCTCGACGGTCTGCCGCTTGATCTCGTCGAGCAGCTCCTGGCTGAGGGAGTACGGAGGCAGGGAGCAGGCCGAGTCGCCTGAGTGAATGCCCGCCTCTTCGATGTGCTGCATGATGCCGCCGATCACCACCTCGGTACCGTCGGAGAGGGCATCGACATCGACCTCGATGGCCGCCTGGAGGAACTTGTCAACCAGGATCGGGTGCTCGGGAGAGGCCTGAACGGCAAACTTCATGTAGTTGCGCAGCTGATCGACGTCGTAGACGATCTCCATGGCGCGGCCGCCGAGAACGTAGGAGGGACGGACCACGGCAGGATAGCCGATGCGCTCGGCGATCTTCTCCGCTTCCTCGAAGGAGCGGGCCAGGCCGTTGGCCGGCTGCTTGAGGTCGAGCTTGTGCAGCAGGGCCTGGAAGCGCTCACGGTCTTCGGCACGGTCGATGGCGTCGGGGCTGGTGCCGATGATCGGCACCCCGGCCTGTTCCAGGGCGACGGCCAGCTTGAGAGGGGTCTGCCCGCCGAACTGGACGATGACGCCGACCGGCTTTTCGACGGCGACGATTTCCAGAACGTCCTCGAAGGTCAACGGTTCGAAATAGAGGCGGTCGGAGGTGTCGTAATCGGTGGAGACGGTCTCGGGGTTGCAGTTGACCATGATGGTCTCGAAGCCGTCATCGGCCAGGGCGAAGGAGCTGTGTACGCAGCAGTAGTCGAACTCGATCCCCTGGCCGATGCGGTTGGGGCCGCCGCCGAGGATCATGATCTTGTTGCGGTCGGTCGGCTCGGCTTCGCACTCGGTCTCGTAGGACGAGTAGAGGTACGGGGTATAGGCTTCGAATTCTGCGCCGCAGGTGTCGACCCGTTTGTAGACCGGGCGCACGCCCAGATCGTGGCGAAGTTTGCGCACGGCCTCTTCGCTGGTGCTCCACAGGGTCGCCAGACGCTTGTCGGAGAAGCCGTTCTGCTTGGCCTCACGCAAAAGATCGCTCCCCTCCTCTCCAGCGGCCAGGACCACGGAGGCTTTTTCGATAAAGCGCTCCTCCATGGCGATAATCTGCTGGAGGTGGGTTAAAAACCAGGGGTCGATGCCGGTCAGCTGGTGGACCTCTTCGATGGTCATGCCGACCCTGAAAGCGTCGCCGATGTACCAGACCCGGTCGGCGCCGGGTACACGCAGATTGGTTCGCAGCAGGTCGGAGTCCGCCTCGGAGAGGGCGCCTCGGGTTTCGGCGGGCATCTGGAACAGCCGGCTCTCGAAACCGTGAGAGCCGATCTCGAGGGAGCGCAGCGCCTTTTGGAAGCTCTCCTTGAAGGTCCGACCGATGGCCATGACCTCGCCGACCGACTTCATCTGGGTGGTCAGGGTGGCGTCGGCCTGGGGGAACTTCTCGAAAGTGAACCGGGGAATCTTGGTGACCACGTAGTCGATGGTCGGCTCGAAGGACGCGTAGGTCTCCCGGGTGATGTCGTTGCGGATCTCGTTGAGGGTGTAGCCGACCGAGAGCTTGGCGGCGATCTTGGCGATGGGAAAGCCGGTCGCCTTGGAGGCCAGTGCCGAGGAACGCGAGACCCGGGGGTTCATTTCAATGACGACCAGGCGGCCGTCTTTGGGATTGATGCCGAACTGGATATTCGAGCCGCCGGTTTCGACGCCGATCTCGCGGATGATTTTGAGCGAGGCATCGCGCAGGATCTGGTATTCCTTGTCGGTCAGGGTCTGCGCCGGGGCAACGGTGATGGAATCGCCGGTGTGAACCCCCATGGCATCGAAGTTTTCGATGGAGCAGATGATCACCACGTTGTCGGCGAGGTCGCGCATGACCTCCAGCTCGTACTCCTTCCAGCCGATGATCGACTCTTCGATCAGGACCTCGTCGGTCGGCGAGGCGTCGATGCCGGCGATGGCCATGCGCTCGTACTCCTCGCGGTTATAGGCGATTCCGCCGCCGGTGCCGCCGAGGGTGAAGGAGGGGCGGATGATCGCCGGAAAACCGACGTATTCGATGATTTCCATCGCCTCGTCGTAGCTGTGAGCCAGGCCGGAACGAGGGACTTCGATGCCGATGCGGGCCATCGCTTCCTTGAACAGGGTGCGATCTTCGGCCATTTCGATGGCCGGAAGCTTGGCGCCGATCAATTCAACCCCGAACTTGTCAAGGATACCGCTCTTGGCGACCGCAACGGCCGTGTTAAGGGCCGTCTGCCCGCCGAGGGTCGGCAGCACGGCGTCGGGGCGCTCCTGCTCGATGATGCGGGCCAGCACCTCGGGAGTGACCGGTTCGATGTAGGTGCGGTCGGCAAAACCGGGGTCGGTCATGATGGTCGCGGGGTTGGAATTGAGAAGGACAACCTCGTACCCTTCCTCTTTCAACGCCTTGCATGCCTGGGTGCCGGAATAGTCGAATTCGCAGGCCTGGCCGATGATGATCGGACCGGCCCCGATGATCAGAATCTTGTTTATGTCTGTACGCTTTGGCATAACGTTTCCTTGAAACCGTTCGAAGTTCAATGTTCCAAGTTCGTTGTTAAGGTCTCAAACCCTGGAACCTCGAACTTGGAACGGCGAACTTTGTTTATTTATTTTTGTCCATCATATCGGTGAAGCACTTGAAGAGATACTGGGCATCGTGGGGCCCGGGGGAAGCTTCAGGGTGATACTGCACCGAAAAGGCCTCCAGGTCCTTGTGGCGAATCCCCTCGACCGTGTCGTCGTTGAGATTGATGTGGGTGACCACGGCCACTTCTTTAACCGAATCGGTATCGACAGCGAAGCCATGGTTCTGGCTGGTGATTTCCACCTTGCCCGTCTCTTCGCGCAGTACCGGCTGGTTGCCGCCGCGGTGACCGAACTTGAGCTTGTAGGTTTTGCCTCCCAAAGCGATGGAGAGAAGCTGATGGCCGAGGCAGATGCCGAAAATCGGTTTCTTGCCGAGCAGGTTTCGGATCGCTTCCTGGGCGTAGGTGATCGGCTCGGGGTCGCCGGGGCCGTTGCTGAGAAAAACCCCGTCGGGGTTCATGGCCAGCACCTCTTCGGCGGGGGTCGTGGCCGGGACCACGGTCACGTCACAGCCGGCGGAGACCAGGTTGCGCAGGATGTTGCGCTTGATGCCGAAGTCGTAGGCCACTACCTTGTATTTGGCTTCCGGGGCCTGAGCGTAACCCTCTTCAAGGGACCAGGTCCCTTCGTTCCAGCTGTAGGGCTTGTCGCAGGTCACTTCTTTGACCAGATCGCGGCCGACGATGGAAGGAGCCTTCCTGGCTTTTTCGACCAGGCTTGCCGGGTCGAGGTCGAGCGAAGAGATGATCCCGGTCTGGGCCCCTTTGTCGCGGATGTGCTTGACCAGGGCCCTGGTGTCGATCCCCTGGATGCCGACGATGCCGTTTTCCTTGAGATAGGCACTGAGGCTCATGGTCGAGCGGAAGTTGCTGGGAAACTCGCAGGCGTCCTTGACCACAAAGCCGGAGAGGAACGGCTGGCGAGACTCGACGTCTTCGGGGTTGATGCCGTAGTTGCCGATCTGCGGGTAGGTCATGGTGACGATTTCGCCGCAATAGGAGGGGTCGGTGAGGATTTCCTGGTAGCCGGACAGGCTGGTGTTGAAAACCACTTCACCGGTAACTTCCCCGGGGGCGCCGAGGGTCTTGCCGTAAAAGACCCTGCCGTCGGCAAGGGCAAGAATTGCTTTCATCTGGTAATGCTCCTTGTTGTTCTTGTCGAACCTGTTCCGCTCGTATAAGAAGGCCGGGAAGTCCCGGCCTGGTGTTTATTTCTGATAGACCGTTTTTCCGCCGAGAATAGTTTGAACGGCGGCGCCTTTCATCTGCCATCCGTCGAACGGGGTATTTTTGCTTTTGGAGGTGAGCTTGGCCGCCTCGAGGGTCCACTCCAGCTCCGGGTCGATAATGGCGATATCGGCAACCGAACCGACCGCCAGGGTTCCGCGGGGAATCCCCAGCGCTGTTGCCGGCCCGCAGGTCAAAAGTTCGATGGCCCGGGTCAGGGAAATGACCTCATCATCGACCAGGCTCAGGGTCAGCGGCAGGGCCGATTCGAGGCCGACCAGGCCGTTGAGGGCGATCTTGTACTCGACGTTCTTCTCATCGATGTGATGAGGCGCATGGTCGGTGGCAATGGCGTCGATGGTGCCGTCGGCCAGCCCTTCGCACATGGCGGCCACATCGTCGGCGCTGCGCAGCGGCGGATTGACCTTGGTGTTGGTATCGTAGCCGCGGACCGCGTCTTCGGTCAGGGTGAAGTGATGGGGGGTCACTTCGCAGGTCACCTTGACCCCGCGCGCCTTGGCGGCCCGAACGACGTCGAGGGACTGGCGGCACGAGATATGGCAGATATGCAGGCGCGCACCGGTAAATTCGGCCAACATCACGTCGCGGGCGATGGCAGCGGCTTCCCCGACCCAGGGGATCCCCTTGAGGCCGAGCTCGGTGGCGACGAAGCCCTCGTTCATCACCCCGTCGCCGACGATGCTCAGGTCCTCGGAATGGCTGAGGATCGGCATGCCGAAACCGGTGGCGTATTCCATGGCGCGGCGCATGACTTCGCCGTTGGCCACCGGGCGGCCGTCGTCGGTGAACCCGACGCATCCGGCTTCCTTGAGATCACCCATTTCGACCAGGGTTTCGCCTTTGAGGCACTTGGTGATGCTGCCGAGGGGGAAGACGTTGGCAAAACCCTCTTCCTTGGCCCTGGAGCGAATATACCAGGTGACCGACTTGTTGTCGTTGAACGGGTTGGTGTTCGGCATGCAGGCAATGGAGGTAAAGCCGCCGGCCGCAGCGGCACGGGTGCCGGAGACGATGTCTTCCTTGTATTCGTAGCCTGGGTCGCGCAGGTGCACGTGGATGTCGAGCAGGCCGGGAACGACCAGTTTTCCATCGGCCTGGACAACTTCGGCCCCTTCGGCCTGAAGGCTTTCGCCGATGCGCGAAACCTTGCCGTCTTCGACCAGTATGTCAAGTTGAGCGTCGGTCCCCTGGGAGGGGTCGAGAAGCCTTCCGCCTTTGATCAGTAGCTTCATGGGTAGTGTCCTCGCTGAAGAAGTGTGAATCCGGAATCGATAACCTAGTTTTCATCCGGAAACGGCCCTTTTCCGCAATCTCGGCGTCAATCTGCAGCCTCGCTTGTGCGACGTACGATGTACGTCTCCGCGCAAGACTTTGATTTCCTTGATCTTGCGAAAAATTGCTCGTTTCCCTATGAAAACTACTCTAGTCCCATCCATAGTTTCCGGATGGAAACTAGCCTATTCGGTTTCCTGGCCGCCGGCGAGCAGGTAGAGCATGGCCATGCGAACGGCCACCCCGTTTTCGACCTGCTCGAGGATGACGTTCTGCGAGCCGTCGGCGACGTAGGAGGAGATCTCGACGCCGCGGTTCATCGGTCCCGGATGCATGACGATGGCATCGGGCTTGGCCAGTTTCAGGTTCTCGGTGTTGAGGCCGTAGAACTGGGAATATTCCCTCAGCGAGGGGATCAGGGTGTTGCCCTGGCGTTCCATCTGAATACGCAGCATGATGATGACATCGACATCCTTGATCGCTTCATTGATGTCGGTGTACACCTCGGCGCCAAGTCTCTCGATGCCGGGGGGAATCATGGTTCCGGGCCCGGCCAGGCGAACGGTGGCCCCCATGGTCTTGAGGGCGTAGAGGTCGGAGCGGGCCACGCGGCTGTGGGCGATATCGCCGATGATGGCCACGGTGAGCCCGTCGATCTTCCCCTTGTGCTCGCGGATGGTCATCAGGTCGAGCATCGCCTGGCTCGGGTGCTCGTGAGCGCCGTCGCCGGCGTTGATGATCGCCGTCTTGGTGAGTCTCTGGGCCAGGTAGTGGGGAGCGCCGGAGGCGGAATGACGCATGACGATAATGTCGGGATTCATCGCCTCGATGTTCTTGGCGGTATCCTCGAGGGTTTCGCCTTTGACCACCGAGGAAGCGGAGGCCGAGATATTGATGGTGTCGGCTGACATGCGCTTGCCGGCGATCTCAAAAGAGGTCCGGGTCCGGGTGCTCGCTTCGTAGAAGAGGTTGATGATCGTTTTGCCACGCAGGGTTGGAACCTTTTTGATCTCCCTGGTGTTGACCTCTTTGAAACTGTCGGCCGTGTCCAGGATCAGCTCGATATCTTCTTTGGACAGCTGTTCCGTGCCAAGGATATGCTTATGTCTGAAAGACATGGAGGACCTCCAAGAAGGATTAGGGTTTTATGAGGCTGACTTCGGTCGGAATGTTGCTGTCATCGAATGCCACCCGGATGTCCTCTTCACGGGACGTGGGGACGTTTCGCCCTACGTAGTCGGGGCGGATCGGCAGTTCGCGGTGTCCACGGTCGATCAGAACGGCAAGCTGGATGTTCTGCGGGCGGCCGATATCGATCAGCGCGTCCATGGCGGCCCGGATGGTGCGGCCCGTGTAGAGGACGTCGTCGACCAGGATGATCTTTTTGCCGTCAAGAGGAAAGGGAATGTCGGTTTTTCCTACGGGCAGCGTGCCGCGGGAGCCGAGGTCGTCGCGGTACATGGTAACGTCGATCGCTCCGAGGGGGATCTTCACCCCTTCGATGTCGGCGATCCGGCCCGACAGCACTGCCGCCAGGTGCGCGCCGCCGCTGCGGATTCCTACCAGCACCACGTCGGACGTTCCCTTGTTGCACTCGAGAATTTCGTGGGCGATTCGGGTCAGGGCCCGGTTGATGCCCGGGTTATCGAGAATGATGGTTTCGTTCGCCACGCCCGTTCCTCCTTTTAGTCGTACTCTGGACACAAAAAAATACCTCCCCGCTCAAGGCGAAAAGGTACCGTCCCTAAAAAACCTGCAAAGGCAGAATTCTTCGATCATCTACAGCCACCCTTGCTAACCTCTCGGGATTAACTTAAAAGGGACGTTCTCAAAAATTTTGGGCAATATATCCCCCGCTTCGGGGAAAGTCAACCCTAAAAGCGGGGGATTAAAATGCCGGTGCCTACTCGATGGGGCGCCCGATGCGGTTCCACCGGGGGGCGAACTTTTCGCGATTCCAGGACCAGTACTTGATGAACGCCAGTCCCTTGATTTTCGATTCATCGACAAAGCCCCAGAACCGGCTGTCGAACGACCGGTCGCGATTGTCGCCCATGACGAAGTACTGGTCCTCGGGAACCCTGATCTCCGGCATGTAGTCGCGGCAGAGCTGGGGACGGGGAAAGGTGTCGACATCCAGGCAGGAGCGCAGCCCGCCCAGGGCCAGGGAGCCGTCCTTGTGAACCTCCTGGGGAATGCTGTGGGGTTTTCCGTTTACATAAACCCGCTTGTCGCGGATTTCGACCCGGTCCCCGGGAACCCCGACGACCCGCTTGATGAAATCGCGGCGCTTGAAGTAGCTCTTCCCCTCGTCTTCGGGAAACTCGAAAACGATGACGTCCCCCCGTTCGGGATGGCGGATCGGTAGAATGCGACTGTCGGTCAGGGGGATTTTGGTCCCGTAGATGAACTTGTTGACCAGCAGGTGGTCCCCGATCAGCAGCGTGTCCTCCATCGACCCCGAAGGGATCTTAAAGGCCTGAACCACGAAAGAGCGGATGATCAGCGCGAGAATGGCGGCAACGATGAGAGCTTCGCCGTATTCGCGATACCAGGGCTTTTTGACCGCAGGCGTTTTGATGTCATTTTCGGTAGGCGCCATGTCGGGGGCGTTGGCCATTATTTCTTCTCTTTCACTTTAAGGATGGCAAGGAAGGCTTCCTGGGGCAGCTCGACATTGCCGACCTGCTTCATGCGTTTCTTCCCCTCTTTCTGCTTCTCGAGGAGCTTGCGCTTTCGGGAGATGTCCCCGCCGTAGCACTTGGCCGTCACGTCCTTGCGCAGCGCCTTGACGGTCTCGCGGGCAATGACCTTGTTGCCGATGGCGGCCTGGATGGCCACCTCGAACTGTTGCCGGGGGATGAATTCCTTCATTTTGGACACCAGGTCCCGGCCCCGGTACTGGGCCTTGTCCCGATGAACGATCAGGGAGAGGGCATCGACCAGGTCGCCGTTGATCAGGACATTGAGTCGCACCAGGTCGCTCTGGCGAAAATCGAGATGATCGTAGTCGAACGAGGCGTAACCGCGGGTGATCGACTTGAGGCGATCGTTGAAATCGAGGACGATCTCGTTGAGCGGCAGCTCGTAGATGACCATGACGCGATTTGCGGTGAGATATTTGATCTCCCGCTGGATGCCCCGCTTTTCCTCGCAGAGCGCCAGCACGACGCCGACGAACTCGTTGGGCACGTGAATCGATGCCAGAATGAACGGCTCATCGATGTGGTCGATAAACTGCACCTCGGGGAGCTTGTTGGCGCTCTCCACCTTGAGCAATTCGCCCTTGACGGTGGTGACCTTGTAAACAACCGTCGGCGCGGTGGTGATCAGTTCGACACCGAACTCGCGCTCGAGGCGCTCCTGGATGATTTCCATGTGCAGCAGGCCGAGAAAGCCGCATCGGAACCCGAAACCGAGCGCCAGCGAATTCTCCGGTTCGAAGGAGAAAGAGCTGTCGTTGAGGCTCAGTTTCTCAAGGGCGTCGCGCAGGGCGTCGTACTCTCCGGTGTCGATGGGATAGATGCCGGAGAAAACCATCGGCTTGACTTCCTTGAAGCCTGGCAGGGGCGTAGCCGTCGGGTTGTGCAGGTGGGTGACGGTGTCGCCGACCTTGGCATCCTGCAGGTTTTTGATGCCGGCGATAATGAATCCGACCTCCCCTGCCGCAAGAGAAGCGAACTCCAGGGGGTGGGGAGAGAATACGCCCATCTTGAGGACTTCGTGGGTCTTGCGGTTGGCCATCAGCTGGATCTTGTCCCCTTTTTTCAGGGTTCCGTCGACGATGCGAACCAGGATGATGACCCCCTGGTAGGGATCGTACCAGGAGTCGAAAATCAGGGCCTTCAGCGGCGCGTTGACATCCCCTTTGGGGGGCGGCACCTTCTTGACCACCGACTCGAGAATGTCGTGAATGCCGATTCCTTCCTTGGCGCTCGCCACGACGGTGTCGGAGGTGTCGAGTCCGATGATGTCCTCGATCTCTTCCTTGACCGCTTCGGGTTCGGCGCTGGGCAGGTCGATCTTGTTCAGCACAGGGAAGATTTCGAGATCCTCGTCAATCGCCAGATAGACGTTGGCCAGGGTCTGGGCCTCGACCCCCTGGGTGGCATCGACGACCAGCATGGCGCCTTCGCAGGCGGTCAGGGAACGACTGACTTCGTAGGAAAAGTCGACATGGCCGGGAGTGTCGATCAGGTTCAGCACGTAGGTCTGGCCGTCATCGGCCTTGTAGTTCAACCGGACGGCCTGGGCTTTGATGGTGATGCCGCGTTCCCTCTCCAGTTCCATCTTGTCGAGAAACTGGGCGGTCTTCTCCCGGTCGGAAAGGGCACCGGTTTCGTCGAGAAGGCGGTCTGCAAGGGTGGACTTGCCGTGATCGATATGAGCGATGATCGAAAAATTGCGAATGAGTTTCTGGTCCATAGATCCTATTCAAATCAACGTGTTTAGTGCCTGAGCGCAACGCCCAAGGATAATAAAACACGCTCGCTTTGTAAAGAACAAACCATGCCGGGGAGCGTTTGCAAGCAGGTACAGGCGTTTTTATTCTTTCCGCTTGATTTATGTCCGGTCCCTTCCCGCCATGCGGGAAAAGGTTTCCGGGAGGTGGATTGCCACATCCTATTCCCGGCTCTGGTCCGCGAGTGAGCGGATCGCATCGGGACTTCAGCGCAAGGGGCTCAAACCGGGAGACAGGGTCGCCCTGCTGGCTCCTTCCTCTTCACGATGGGTGATGGCGTACCTGGGCATCCTGGCCGGCGGAGCAATCGCCGTCCCCATCGACAAGGACCTCAAGTCGGGCGAATTGAAGCACATCCTCGGGGACTGCGGAGCCCGCATCATATTCACCACCGAGAGCTACCTCGATACCCTGCTCGATATCATGGGGGACCTCCCCCGCCTGGCCGACATCGTGCTGATTGATCACAACCTCTTCCCCCATGGCGGCAACTCCGAGGCCGGCGAGGCGATCAACTCGCTGATTACCGAGTGGCAACAACTGAGAAAGGAGCTGGCGTTGCCTCCCGAGAGGGTCCGGCGGCTTGAAGAACTGGCCAACCGCGCCCACTACCTTCTTTCCAGGCGCGGCAGGGACAAGCCCGGCAACAAGCCGGTTTTCGACATTTTTCATTCCGCCTTTCGACTGCGGCAGGACCTGATCAAGAAACGTCACCTGCTCGGCTTTGATGACCTGTCGAATACCGCCCCCCCTTCCGCTTCGCTCTCCGGTCCCGACACCCCGGCGATCATTCTCTATACCTCCGGAACCACCGGTCGCTCCAAGGGGGCCATCCTCAGCCATGGCAACCTGGCCTCGAATATCCTCGGGGCGCGGGAGCATTTCGGGCTCGACCAAACGATGCACACCCTTTCGTTTCTGCCGATCAACCACGTCTTTGAGCAGGTCTGCGGCATCCTTCTGCCCCTGGCGCTGGGGGGGACGATCTCGTTTGCCGAATCGCTGAAAAAACTCGGGGAAAACCTGACCGAGGTCAAGCCGACTTTTTTCCTCGGGGTGCCCGCAGTCTATCGGGCCTTTTACGACCGGATCATGAAAAACATCCGTTCGCGAACCCTTTCCAACACTCTCTACGGTATCCCCTTCACCCGGGCCCTGGTGACCAGCAAGGTCAAGACCCTGCTCGGCCAGGGAACCGTTTTCATCAGCGGCGGGGCCGCTCTCGACCCCGAAGTGGCCAAAGGTTTTCTGGACCTCGGCGTCTCCATCTACCAGGGGTACGGCATCACTGAGACTTCGCCGGTCATTGCCGCGGAGGCCCCGGGAAACATGGCCCTGGGCACGGTCGGCAAGCCGCTCAAGGGCGTTTCGGTCAGCATCAAGGACCCCAACCCGGAAGGGGTCGGCGAAATACTGGTCAAGGGGCCGAACGTGATGCTGGGCTACTATAACAATCCGGCGGCCACCAGCGAGGCAATCAGGGACGGCTGGTACCACACCGGAGACCTGGGGCGAATCGACGGGCAGGG
>CALZIC010000039.1:13908-19354 GCA_945787285.1 uncultured Desulfuromonadales bacterium | reverse complement strand
CAACACGGCTCGCGGTGGCGGATTGTTACACGAAAGGTCCCTCTCGGGAGTTGAAGGCGGATGCCCGGCAAGCATAACACAGCGCCGCGGGGAGTTCCAAGGGGCGATGCCCCTTTTTACGGGGCGACCCCTGCGGTCGGCAGGGTGAAATGGAACCGGCTCCCCTGGCCTTCCTCGCTTTCCACCCAGATTTTTCCGCCGTGCAGTTCCACCAGGTTTTTGCAGATGGCCAGCCCCAGGCCGGTCCCTTTTTCCCCCCGGGTCCCCAGGCTGCGCCCCTTGACCTGCTTGAACTTGTCGAAGAGCTGCTGGATGTCGCCCGCCCTGATTCCCATGCCGTTGTCCTCGACGGTCACCTGGATTTCCCGCTGGCGGAGTTGGGCCCTGAGGGTGATCTGCCCCTGCTCCGGAGTGAACTTGATGGCGTTGCTCAGCAGGTTGTTGATCACCTGTTGTATCTTCGGCTTGTCAAAGGCCATGACGGGGGCGGAAAGATCGATCCCCAGCGAGCTTGCAGCCCGCAGCGACTGGCTGTCGAATTCGAGGCGGATCTGCTTGCTGACCGTTTGCAGGTGGTTTCTCTGCACGATCTGCCGCAGGTATTCGGAAACGTCCTCGAGGGTCAGGGGGGTGAGGTCCAGCTCGAGTTTGCCCGACTCGATCCTGGCCACATCGAGCAGGTCGTTGACCAGGTCGAGCTGTTCGAGGCAGGTCGTCCTCACCGTGGCGAGAAGCATTTTCACTTCGTCGTCGAGGTCGAAGGACCTTGAGCTCGGCGCTGATATCTTCGAAACGCTTGGCCTTCTCGGAGGTGAGGTAGAGCTTGTCGGCGAGGATTCGCGACAGCCAGCCGTAGAAGATGTGGCTCAGCTGGTGGGAGGAGTCGTCGCGGATGCTTTCCAGGGAATGGGGCGTGATGCTGAGCACTTCCAAATCGTTCAGCACCTCGACGGTGACCGGGGAGGCCTGCCCGGCGACCAGGTTCATTTCGCCGAAAATATCCCCCACCCGGCCGAGGGCATAGAGGAGGCGGTCATCGGTCTTGACCGCGACCTTGCCGCTGAGGATGAAGAAGACATCGTGGTTGGCCTCCCCCTGGGAGATGACCACGGCTCCCCGGGCATAGGTTGTGTGCCGGATCAGGCCGAGGAACTGGCGCAGCGCCTGATCCGGCACCTTGGCCAGGTAGCGGGACTGTTTCAGATAGTCGTAGATTTTCTGCTGGTCGGTGGTCATGTGAGTGGGTCCCCGGTTTCGTGGCGGTGGCTTGCGGATGAAAACGGTTTTTGGTATACGACAGCGGCCTGGGCCTGTCAAATAAAAACAGAATTTCAGCAGGTTATCTATCTGATTGCACGGCCCGGGGCGCTGCGCTATATTCTTGCCTGGCAGACCGGGCAGGACAGCGCCTTCCTCACCACCCAAACCCGATCAAAGGGGAATTCTAGATGCATCCTAAAGCGACCATCCTTCTTCTATTGGCTCCTTTGCTGCTGAGCGGTTGCGCCGGCAGGGAAATGCTCAGCACCCAGAACGTTCTGGCCGTCGGCTCCGGCGTGCTGCAGGCGACCACCCTCGATGAAAACAGTGTGAAGCAGACCGCGTCGCTGGCCGCCCGGGAGATGGACAGCCAGAACCGGCTGGCCTCCTCGGAGAGCGGCTACGGGGCGCGGCTGGCAACGATCACCCGCGGGCTGGAGCGCCACGATGGCCTGAACCTGAATTTTAAGGTCTACCTGTCCGAAGAGGTGAACGCTTTTGCCATGGCCGACGGGACGGTGCGGGTCTATTCGGGGCTGATGGACGCCATGCCCGATGACCAGGTCCTGGCGGTCATCGGCCATGAAATCGGTCATGTCCAATTGAAGCACTCCTACCAGCAGATGCGCGAGCAGATCCTTGCCGATACGGCGATTAATGCCGCGGTTTCAGCCGGAGGCGTCATCGCCAACCTGACCTCGTCCCAGTTGGGCCAACTCGGCTACGCCGCCGTTAATGCCCACTTCTCCAGGCAGGACGAGCTGGAGGCTGACAGCTACGCGGTCGAGGCCTTGAAGCGGCTCGGCAAGGACCCTTACGCCATGAAGCGTTCGATCGAAACGCTGGAAAGCATTCATGCCTCAGAGGGCGGCTTTCTCAGCACCCACCCCTCGAACAAAGACCGGATCGCTCATATCCAGGCGGCGATCAACAAGTCGTAACAAAAGGGGAAAAGAGGTTTCGCAAAACACGCCGCATTCGCTTTGAGCGAATGCGGCGTGTTTTTTTTTGATGGGCTGCTGTCTCCACGGCGGCTACGAGTTCTGCTGGTCGGTCGTTTGCCGGTTCAGTTTCTCGTACAGGGCGATCTGCTCGGCCATGCTGAGCTTCTTTTTGCATGAGCCGCTCTGCAGACACAGCCGGCAGCGGTCGTCCGAGCACCACTGGCACATCTTGCAGTCGGGGCAGGGGTGTTTTTTTTCCATGGCTCCTCCGCGCCGGAAGATGAATCGTTAGATTTTAATTTTACTCCTGTTTGGCCGCAACTGGCAAGCGTCCCCATTCGGGGTAGAGGGCGCGGCGCTGGCGGAGCAGGTACCAGGCTTCGAAGAGTTCGGCGCTGATCAGCAGGATAAAACCGAGGCATATGGCGAGGTAGAGGGCCTTGTAGATGGTGGAGCGGCCGAGCAGGGGGGTGCGGTGGGCTCCGGCGAAAAAGCCGCGCAGCAGGTTGGCGGCGCCGTAAAGGAGGGGGAAGATGGTGCAGGCGGCCATGGGCAGGGCGATGGAGTGACGCAGCTCTTCTCCGATGCCCATGATCCGGCCAAGCACCAGCTCGTTGAGGGGGTAGGCGGTCAGAACCATCATCAGCCCCATGACGGCGGCGGTGCGTTGGAAAAAGGAAACCAGCACCCGGTATTCTGCGGCATCGCGGACCAGCGTGAGGTAGGCCTGCTGCAGGTTGCGCATCGGCCCGGCGAGCAGAAACAGGAAGCCGCGGATCACCCCGAAGCCGGCCAGTGCCAGGGCGCCGTCGGGAAGGCGGCCGATGATGGCCGAAATCAGCAGGGGGATCGCCTGCTGCAGCCCGGAAGAGTAGGCGAGCGGAAAGGCGAAGCGGATGATTTCCCGGGCCCCTTTTTCGCCTTCTTTGTCTTCTTCGCTATCGAGGGGCAGGTGAACCCGCCAGGCGAAAAAGGCCATCAGAACCGTTTCGGTGGCTACGCAGGCGACCAGGGCGAAGCCGCCGACCGAGGGGCCGTTAAAAAAGTGCATGCCGAGGGGCAGATACACCGAAAGGGCGGCGATGCGCACCCCGGTGGCGAGGGAGACCAGGCCGGTGCGGCGGGCGCGGATCACCAGCCCCTGAAACAGACCGCGAAAGCCGGTGATAAAGGGGAGCAGGGCAAAAAAGGAGACCACCGCCTTGGTCTGCGGGATCAGCTGCCTGTCGACGCCGATGATGGTGCCCAGCAGCCAGTCCCCCAGGGGGGTGAGGGCGATCAGCCAGAGCATGATCGAAACCCAGGTGGCCACCAGCAGGATGAAGAGGATCACCCCGCGCAGCGAGCGGCGTCCGCGGACCATGGTGATGGTGATGGTATGGTTCTGGTACGACGGGGAGGCGAAGAAGAGATGGACGACCATGGCCAGGGAAAAGGCGGCCAGGGCGGTGATGTAATCGTGCTGGCGGGCCAGCGCGGCATTGATGATCGAATGGGATACGCTCATCAGCTGCACGTTGAGCAGCAGCGGAAAGAAAAAGAGGGAGACCGCCTTCAGGGTCAGCCGGGGAGGCGCTGTCGCTGTGTTCATGGGAAGAGGCTCTGAAGGTCCCAGGCCGAGTCGGCGCGAAAATCGTACGGATCGCCGCCGTCATTGCCCATCCCCCAGCTGCAGAAGCAGGTGGCGATGCCGGCGGCGCGCCCCGCCCGCAGGTCGGTGTGGTGGTCGCCGATCATCACCGCGCCGGCAGGGTCGGCGCCGAGCATTCGGAGCGCTTCGATCACCGGCTGAGGGTGAGGCTTTTTCTCGCTGAAGCTGTCTCCGCCGACAACGACCGGAAAAAAACCGCCCAACTGCAGACCGTCAAGCAGTTCGAGAGTGGGGGCGAGCGGCTTGTTGGTGACGACCGCCATCGGCCTGCCCTGGTGGTGCTCGAGAAATTCGATAATTCCGGGGTAGGGGGCGGTATGGTCGAGGAGGTGCTCGCCGTAGAGGGTGAGAAACCGTTGCAGGTGCTTTTCGGTAAAGAGTTCTTCACCGAGCGAGCGCCGCACCAGCATGGAGGCGCCGTCGCCGACGTAGGTCCGTACCCTGGCCACCGGCAGCGAAGCCAGGCCGAGTTCGGTCCGCAGCAGGTTGACCGCGCCGGCCAGGTCGGCCACCGAGTCGACCAGGGTGCCGTCGAGATCAAAGAGACAGGCGGTCGGGGTCATCCGAACAGGCTGCCGAGCCAGTCGAAGAGTCCGGTTTCCTTGGCCTTGAAGTAAAGGACGACCGCCACCGCCAGCGGCGAGACATAGCGAATCAGGAAATGCCAGGTGGGGTAGACCCAACCGGCGCCGCCGGCGATCAGCTCTTCCTTCTCCTCGCTTCCGCTCCAGAACCAGCCGACGTAAATCGAAATCAGCAGGCCGCTGATCGGCAGCAGGTAGTTGGAGGCGAGCATGTCGGCCGAGTCGAAGAAGACCCGGTCGCCGATCACTTTCCAGTCGGAGAGGGCATTGTAGGAGAGCGCGGTGGGGATGCCGACCACGAAGGCCAGCGCGGCCAGAAAGGCGGTGGCCTTTTTGCGGCTCCAGCCCCGCTCGTCGATCAGGTAGGCGACCTGGGCCTCGAGCAGCGAAATGTTGCTGGTCAGTGCGGCAAAGGAGAGGAGCAGGAAAAAGAAAATGGCGAGAAAGTAGCCGCCGGGAAGCTGGGAGAAGACCACCGGGATGGTCTTGAAAACCAGCCCCGGCCCGGCGCCCGGCTCCATGCCGACCGAGAAGACCACCGAGAAGATGGCCAGCCCGGCCATAAGCGCAATCAGGGTGTCGAGGCCGAGTACGCGCAGGCTGGCGGCGAGCAGGTCCTCGTCCTTGCTCAGGTACGAGCCGTAGGTGATCATCGCCGCCATGCCGAGAGAGAGGGTGAAGAAGGCGTGCCCCATGGCCTCGAGCACCGAACCGGCGGTGAGTTTGGCGAAGTCGGGGCGGAACATGAAGGAGAGCCCTTCCCAGGCCCCTTTGCTGAGCATGCCGTTGATAAAGAGCAGGGTGAGCAGCACGAACAGCACCGGCATCAGAATCTTGCTCCAGCGCTCGATCCCTTTTTGCACCCCGCCGATGACGATCCCCAGGCACATGATCATGAAAAGGCAGTGCCAGAGAAGCTGCCGGGGGCCGTTTTCGACCAGGCCGCCGAACATCCCTTCGATCGTCTCCGGCGACTGGCCGCTGAAGCTGCCGGCAATCGCCCGGTA
>CALZIC010000039.1:0-13897 GCA_945787285.1 uncultured Desulfuromonadales bacterium | reverse complement strand
CCATCCGGCCACCACCGAGTAGTAGGAGCAGATGATAAAGGCGGCCCCGACGCTGACCCAGCCGGCAGAGAGCCAGGCCGAGCGCTTGCCCTCCAGGTGCACGAAGGCGCCGACGGCGTCGCGCCGGGTGTGGCGGCCGATCATCAGTTCGGCGATCATGATCGGCAGGCCGACAATGGCGATGCAGCCGAGATAGACCAGCACGAAGGCGCCGCCGCCGTTTTCTCCGGCGATGTAGGGGAACTTCCAGACATTGCCGAGGCCGACGGCGCTGCCGGCGGCGGCCAGGATGAAACCGAGTCGGGACGCCCACAGGGCGCGGGGGTGTGCGTAGCTCATCTGTTACCTCTTGATCCGCTCGCCGAAAATGGCGGTGCCGACCCTTACCAGGGTGGCGCCTTCTTCGACGGCGACTTCAAAGTCGTGGCTCATCCCCATGGAGAGCTCCTTCATTTCTACGCCGGGGATGGCCAGTCGATCGATTGTTTCGGCCAGCTCCCGCAAATGGCGAAAATAGGGGCGAACCGCTTCGGGGTCGTCACAATAGGGGGGGAGGGTCATCAGGCCCCTGATTTTCAGGTGGGGAAGTTGGGCGACACCGCGAACGAGTTCGACCAGCCCGGCTTCGCTGGCTCCGGATTTGGTCGCTTCTTCGCTGATATTGACCTGCAGCAGAACATCGATGCTGCGGTCGATCTTCGTCCACTGGCGTTCGATCTCTTTGGCCAGCGAAAGGCGATCGACCGAGTGGATCATTTTTACCCTGCCGCGCAGGTACTTGACCTTATTGCTCTGCAGGGCGCCGATAAAGTGCCACTCGACCTCTCCGGTGACTGCATCGGCCTTGTCGAGAAAGTCCTGAACGTAACTTTCCCCGAAAATCTGCTGGCCGGCCTGGCACGCCTGGTTGATCATCTCGGCCGGTTTGGTCTTCGACACGGCCACCAGGCGCACATCCTCGGGGGTTCGGTCGCTGCGCGTGCAAGCCGCGGCGATCTGGTCGCGGATGGTGCGGATGTTGTCGACGATGTTCATCATTTATGTCCTCGCGGCGAGCAGTGGGCGCCCGTGCGGGGAGCCCTACGGTGAGTCTTCGAAAAGCCGGACGGCTCCGAGGCGTTCGAGTTCATCGACCACGACGCACAGGGGCAATCCGACCACATTGGTGTAGCTTCCCGAGATGCCGAGAACCATGAACGCGCCGATCCCCTGGATGGCGTAGGAACCGGCCTTGTCCATCGGTTCGCCGGTGGCAATGTACCCCGCGATCTCGCGCTCTGTCAACTCCTTGAAGCGGACTTCGGTCGAGACCGCGCCCGAGACCGTAGCGTCTTGCTCCCGGTCGTAGATGGCGTACCCGGAGAGGACGTAGTGGGTTCGGCCCGACAGCGACCTGAGCATGGCGGCGGCGTCGGCGGCGTCGAGAGGTTTGCCTAAAATGGTGTCGTCACGCAGCACGATGGTGTCGCTGCCGATAAACCAGCGGCCGGGCAGCTCCGAACGTGAGGCGACCTCGCGGGCTTTTTCGACGCTCAGCCGCACTACGAACTGCTGCGGATTTTCGCCGGGGATATGCTTTTCGCAGGCGTTGCTGGGAACGACGGCAAAGCGGATGCCGAGCTGGGCAAGAAGGTCCCGGCGCCTCGGCGAAGCGGAGGCGAGGACGATCGATGGGTCGGTACTCATGGTATGGACTTTCTCTAGGAGGTTGTCGGACTTGACATGAGCCGGTTGGCAGATGGATGGGCGGGCCTGGGAAGGGAATCACCCTGTTCGGGTGTCGTTTTGTTGGTGCTGCATCTTGGCCTCGTACAGGGTGATGCGGTTGCGGCCGAGCTTTTTGGCCTGGTAGAGGGCCAGGTCGGCGGCATGGATGAGTTCATTGGGTTTCTCGCCATCTTCCGGATAAGAGGCGATGCCGATGCTGGTGGTCAGCATTTTGAGAGGCAGCTCCGTTTCGCCCGGGAAATGGTGGCTTTCGATGGCCCGGCGGATGCGCTCGGCCACAAAGATCGATTCTTTCTTCGAGGTGCTCGGCAGCAGGATGCAGAATTCCTCCCCGCCGTAACGGGCGACCGTGTCCATTTCACGGGCCGACTTCTTCAGCAGCGCGGCCGTCTTGCTCAGCGCCCTGTCGCCGGCGATGTGGCCGCACAGGTCGTTGTAGGTTTTGAAAAAGTCGAGGTCGATCATCATGACGGTAAAGGCCTGGTTGAGGCGGGAGCCGCGGTTGATTTCCTCGTTAAAGCGTGATTCGAGAAACCGCCGGTTGTAAAGGCCGGTCAGGGGATCGGTCACCGACATCTCCTCGAGCTGCTGGAACCTTTCGAGGGAGACCGAGCGGTCGATCATCAGCGAGGCATGGTCGGAGAAGGTCTGCAGGTTCTTCAGGTCTTCGTCGGAAAAGGCTTCTTCGGTTTCCTTGTCCGCGAGGTTGATGACGCCGATGATCTTGTCCTGGACCTTCAGCGGGAAGCTGATGAACGACTTGGTCTTGAAGCGGGGGCGGTTGGGAATGCCGACCCGGCTGTCTCTTTCGATATCGGAGACCAGCAGGTGAAAGCCGCTCTTGGCCACCTTTCCGGCGATCCCTTCGCCCATGCGGATATTCATGGTTTTGGCCAGCGGCATGTTGATGCCCCTGGCGGCCACGATCTGGAGCCCTTGGCCCGTCTCGTCAATCAACATCAGGGAGCCGCGGCTGGCCTGCAGAAGCTCGGCCGCCATCTCCATGGTTTTATGGTACAGCTCGTTGCGGTTGTCGATGATCGAGAGGGAGCTGATCATGGAGAGCAGGCTGCTGGCGATTTCCCCCTGACGGCCGTAGAACGACGCCTTCTGCATGCGCAGAAGCTTTTCGGCATAACGGCTGGCCAGTATTTCGATCAGCAGCAGGTCCCGGCAATGAAGCTCGGTGTCGAACAGGACGATCATGCCCAGCGAGTTGTTTTCGCTCGAAAGGGGGGCGCAGATCGCCTGGGAGGCGCCGATGTCCGGAAAGAGGGCGGCGATTTCCCCTTTGAGCGCCACCGGCTTTCGGTTGGAGCAGCTCTGCAGAAACCGGGCGACCTTGTCGGTCTTGATGTTGTCCGGGCCGGGGGTGAAACCGAGGGCGCCCTTGATGGAAAAGGACTCGCCTTCTGCAAGGACGATGGCGATGCGCGGAAGGTCGAAGAGAATGAGCAGTGCTTCGCTGAGCAGTGAGGTGATTTCCGAGCCGCTGCCCGCCTGGTCGATGGCGGTCGAGACCTCGGTAATGGCGCTCAGCCGCTGGGAGAGCTTGTCCAGGGCGACAACAAAGGTGTTTTCGCCGGAGAGGGCAGGCAACAGGGACGCGACCTGAACGGCTGCTTCCATCACCCCGTCGCGGGTGGCACAAGGGACGTTTTCAAGCTTTTCAAGGAGAGCGATGCCGTTTTCACTGGCGGAATTGGACAGTTCTTCCATCTGGGAAAGATCGAGGGTTTCTTCTCTGACCCCTCCCCCGATGATGCAGCAGGGCCTGCCGGTGTTGTTGTGGAAGGGAACGGCAAAATTAAGCAGGCCGGCGGAGCATTGAAAGATGGTCGATTTTCCGGTCTCGATGGCCTGGCGAAAGGCTTTTTCGAGCGGGGCCCGGCACTGTTTGGCGCAAATCGAATTCTCCCCCAGCACGCCGCAGTAAAGGCCGGGCTGGCGGCCGATAGAGGCGATTTCTTCATTGTCGCAAAGCAGCGCGAAGGAGTAGGGCGCAAGAACGGGGATTCCTCGAAGAGCCTCGAGAAAGTCGGTGGCATTGATGGGGTCAATATTGGAGAGTGCCAAGATGAGTACCCGTAATCGCGCAAAAGTTCAATGGCAACTGCAGACCGACTCCCCCCCGGGCGGTCTGTGTTTTCTGGCTTCCCGGCAGACGAGAGTGGTCTCGATCTGCGGCAGGAACCGATAAAAACCTCTTTTGTCAGTTAACCATGGGCTACGACCACGGAACGTCGGCCTCTCAAAAGGGAATTTGCGCCATATGGCGTAGCATCCCGGTGCCTTCCCTGGCGGGAGAGAGACTGGCCCGGCCTGAAGTGCCGGGAGTGTGAGGGGGGATTGAGAAACCTCACTCTAGCAAGAAAGTGTTGGAGAAGCAACGGGTTATTTGACCTTTGCCCGGGCTGCGACTGGGGTTGTTGGTGCCTCTCCCGCGGTGTTTTGCCTGCTTCACTCCTCTTTCTGCGAGTCGTCCGGTTGGTTGACGCAGACTTCATGCCACCATGGGGCGAGGGCGGCGAGGGCCCGGTCGGCCATCGCCAGCCGGCGGTCGGCGCGTTTCATCTTGCGCCCTTCAAGGGGGGGAAACAGGCCGTAATTGACGTTCATCGGCTGAAAGCCCTCGGGACTGGAGTCGGCCAGATGCGAAAGGAGGGCCCCCAGGGCGGTGAGCTTCGGCGGCAGCGGGAGCGGTTCGCCGCGCATGCAGCGGGGGGCGAAAATGCCGGCCAGAAAGCCCATGGCCGCCGACTCGACATACCCTTCCACGCCGGTGATCTGGCCGGCGAAGTAGAGCCGCGGGTCGGTCTTGAGCTGCAGGGTTCGGTTCAGGCAGGTCGGGGCGTTGATGAAGGTATTGCGGTGGACGCTGCCGAGGCGCTCAAAGCGGGCTTCTTCGAGCCCGGCGATGGTGCGGAAGATGCGCCGCTGCTCAGGGTAGGTCAGTTTGGTCTGGAAACCGACCATGTTGTAGAGGGTGGCGTGTTTGTCGTCCTGGCGCAGCTGAACCACCGCAAACGGCACCTTGCCGGTGCGCGGGTCGGGTAGCCCGACCGGCTTCATCGGGCCGAATGCCAGGGTCCTTTCACCCCGTTCGGCCATCTCCTCGATCGGCATGCACCCTTCGAAGTGGATCATTTTTTCAAAATCGCGGGCGGCCACTTTATCGGCCGTCTTCAGTGCTTCGATGAAGGCGAAGTATTCCTCTTCGTTCATCGGGCAGTTGACATAGTCGTCGCCCCCTTTGTCGTAGCGCGACCCTTTCCAGGCTTTGGAGAAATCGATGGAGTCGGCTTCGATGATCGGGGCGATGGCGTCGTAGAAGTAGAGATGCTCGGCCCCGGTGATGCCGGCGATTTCGCGGGACAGGGGCTCGGAGGTGAGGGGGCCGGAGGCGATGATGACCGTCCCTTCTTTGGGGATGGCGGTCACCTCTTCGCGGCGCACTTCGATATGGGGGTGGCTGTGGATCTTTTCGCTGATATAGGAGGCGAACGCCTCACGGTCCACCGCCAGGGCGCCCCCGGCGGGGACGGCGGTGGCATCGGCGGCTTCCATGAACAGGGTGTTGCAGCGGCGCAGTTCCTCTTTGAGGCAGCCGACGGCGTTGTTCATCCCTGCTCCCCTCAGGCTGTTGGAGCAGACCAGTTCGGCGAGCTGTTCCAGCTGGTGGGCCGGGGAGAATCTTTGCGGCTTCATCTCGAACAGGGTGACCTCGGCGCCTTCGCGGGCCGCCTGCCAGGCCGCTTCGCAGCCGGCCAGCCCGCCGCCGATAACGGTAATGTGCATGGGAGTATCCAGAATTCAGGAGCCAGAATTCAGTAGGGTGGGCTCCGCCCACCGCCTTTTCTGACATTCAAGCCGGGGTAAATAAAATGGCCGGGCTTTTCAGCCCGGCCATGGCGATTTAAAATTTCAGGAAGCTTACTTCGATTCTTCTTTGGCGGCGGCCTTCTTGGCCGCCGTTTTTTTCGGAGCGGCTTTTTTAGCCGGCGCCTTTTCTGCCGCATCCTTCTTGACAGCGGTCTTTTTTGCCGGCGCTTTCTTGGCGGCCGGTTTTTTTGCCGGTGCTTTTTTCGCCGCCGGCTTCTTTTCCGGAGGTACGATCTCGATGCTCCAGTCGCATTCCTCGGTGGGGCACTTGTGGACGGTTCCCCAGCGCTTGGTGACCTTCTCGACGATCAGGGGATGGTCGCATTTGGGGCACGGCTTCTTGATCGGCTGGTCCCAGAGGGCGTACTTGCACTTGGGGTACTGGTTGCAGGAATAGAAGATTTTGCCGTAGCGGCTCTTCTTTTCCATCAACTCCCCTTCCTTGCAGGCCGGGCAGGGGATGTCGAGTGCCTTCGGCTTGACCAGGGGCTGGATGTTCTTGCAGCCGGGGTAGGCGCTGCAGGCGAGGAACTTGCCGTAGCGACCCATCTTGATCAGCATCTGCGCGCCGCACTTCTCGCACTTCTCCTCGGAGATTTCCGGCTCCTCCTGCTCTTCGCCGGAGAGGGGCTCGGTGTGGCGGCAGTCGGGGAATCCCGAACAGGCGAGAAAGCGCCCGGAGCGTCCCAGCTTGATCACCAGCGGCTTGCTGCATTCGGGACAGACTTTGTCGGTCTTCTCGGTGGTGACGTCTTCCTTGCTGACTTCCTGCTCCTTCTGCTTGAGCAGGGCAATGAAGGGGTCCCAGAACCCGCGGATGACCGGCCGCCACTGCTCTTCGCCGCGGGAGATGGCGTCGAGGTCCTCTTCGAGCTTGGCGGTGAAGTCGTAGTCGACGTACTGCTTGAAGTGGTTGACCAGCAGACCGTTGACGACCATGCCGACATCTTCGGCGTAAAATGCCCGTTTTTCAAGGCGTACGTACTTACGGGTCACCAGGGTGTTCATGATCGAGGCATAGGTTGAAGGGCGACCGATGCCGTATTCCTCGAGGATCTTGACCAGGCTCGCCTCGGTGTAGCGAGGCGGGGGCTGGGTGAAATGCTGATCGGGGAGAAGTTCCTTGCGGTGTACCGACTCGCCCTCTTCGAGGGCCGGCAGAGTCCCCTCCTGCTCCTCTTCGGGTGCGTCGGTCCCTTCGATGTAGAGCTTCATGAAACCGGCAAAGCGAATCACCTGGCCGCTGGCGCGCAGCAGGAATCGGTCGCCGGCTGCCAGGTCGACCGAAGTTGCCTCGAGGACGGCGTGAGCCATCTGCGAGGCGACGGTGCGGATCCAGATCAGGTTGTAGAGCTTGAACTGATCGGACGACAGGTGTTTTTTGACCGAGTCGGGGGTGTTGGCGATGGCCGTGGGACGGATCGCCTCATGGGCCTCCTGGGCATTCTTGGCTTTGCTCTTGAATACCCTCGGTTTCTCCAGCGCGTAGTCGGCACCGTAGGTGCTGGTGATGATCTCCTTCGCCTCGCTGGTGGCTTCCTGCGACAGGGCCACCGAGTCGGTACGCATGTAGGTGATCAGGCCGACCGCCCCTTCGCCGATGTCGATCCCCTCGTAGAGCTTCTGGGCGGTCTGCATCGTTTTGCGCGCGGAAAAGCCGAGCTTGCGGCTGGCTTCCTGCTGCAGGGTGCTGGTGGTAAAGGGGGCGGTTGGGTTACGCTTTTTTTCTTTTTTGGTCAAATTCGAGACGACCAGCGATTCTTGTGAAATCGCGTCGACCAGCTCGTGAGCTTCTTTTTCCGTGCCGATGTCGAGCTTGCCGAGCCTTTTACCGTCGACCGAGTGGAGCCGGGCCTTGAATCCCTTTCCGCCGGACGATTCGAGAAGGGCTTCGATGGTCCAGTATTCCTGGGCTTCGAAGTCGCCGATCTCTTTTTCACGCTCGCAGACCAGTCTCAGGGCCACCGACTGGACGCGACCGGCGGAGAGCCCGTAGCGGATCTTTTTCCAGAGGAAAGGAGAGAGGTTGAAGCCGACCAGGTAATCGAGAATTGATCGGGCCTGCTGGGCATCGACCAGGTCCCGGGCGATATTCCGGGGTTCGGTCATGGCATTCTGGATGGCCGTTTTGGTGATTTCGTGAAACGTTACGCGCTTGACGACAGGGTCGGTTCCATTTTCATCGATGCCGAGTGCCTCGAGGAGGTGCCAGGCGATCGCTTCCCCTTCGCGGTCGAGGTCTGTTGCGAGAATCAGTTCGTCGCAGCCCTTGGCCTCTTTCTTAAGCTGGTCAAGCTGCTTCTGGCTCTCGGGCAGCACGTGATACTTGGGCTCGAAGTCCTGTTCGATATCGACCGAACCCTGCTTGCTCGGGAGGGCGCGGACGTGGCCATAGGAAGCCAGAACCTTGAAGCCTTTGCCTAGAAACTTTTCGATGGTTTTCGCCTTGGCGGGTGACTCGACGATTACCAGTGATTTTGCCATGAGTTCCTCTAAACGATGTATGATTCCGCGCCGCCGGGTTGAGCGGCCCGAAAATCAAAAAGGCTGCAGGTATCCCCGCAGCCCGGTTGCTGATTAGTGAAAAATTCGTGCCCAGTCGTCTTCGAGAAAACAGTCGACTTCCCGCCGCCAGTCCTGGGTGGAGCGGGAGAAGAGCACAAAGGCTGCAATCGCTTTGATCTCTTTGAGAGTAATCGCATCCTCGGCTGCATGCAAGGCCTTGTCGATGATTTCCTCCTGGGATTCATTGTCGATAATCCCCAGGGTGCGCAACCGCACCAGCAAGCCTCGCGCTTCGGGTGCCAGCGCCCGGGTCTCTTCTGCGGTGAAAACCCTTTGCGCGGGGATGCTGAGCGAAACGGCGGATGCTTCGCTGGGACCCAGTGAGAGGTTTTCCATCCATCGAAACGCGGCATCGATTTCGTCGGCCTCGTATCCCTCGGCCATCAACTCCTCGATGATATCGGTTTCAGTCAGATGTTCCCGCTCGTCCATGACGTACTGGGCGATGATGCTTACAATGGCCAGAACTCGCTCTCTCAACGCATCTCCTGTGTTCGGTGGGTGGTGCCTTTTTACGGCCGAAGCCGGCGCATATAGCGCGATCCGGGGAGCTGTTCGACCCCCCCCTGGAGTTCTAGGTGCAGTAAAATAGCCGAAAGCTCCATGGGTGTCAAGCCACTTTTCCTGGCCAGTTCATCGACATGGAGCGGCTCGGCGCCGAGGATCTGGTAGAGCTGGAGAGCCGGGCCGGAGAGGTTGGCAACGAGCAGATCCTGCTTCTTCTGCTGCTGTCTGGTGGGGGCGCCGGGCCAGAGAACGGGGAGGATGTCGTTGACCTCGGTGACCACATGGGCCCCGTCCTTGATCAGGCGATTGACCCCGCCGCTGGTGGCCGAGTAGACCGGTCCCGGCACGGCGAAGACTTCCCGTCCCTGCTCCAGGGCGAACTCGGCGGTGATCAGCGAGCCGCTCCCCTTGGCCGCCTCCACAATGAGCACGCCCTGGCACAATCCGCTGATGATGCGGTTGCGGCCGGGGAAATGCCCGGGGGCCGGCGGTGTTCCGGGTGGGTATTCGGAGAGAATTCCACCTTCTGCAGCGATGCGGTGGAACAGGCGGGAATTTTCCGGGGGATAAATACGGTCGATGCCGCAGCCGAGAACCGCAAGGGTTAATCCTTCGGCGGCCAGCGCGCCCTCGTGGGCGGCCGTGTCGATCCCCCGGGCCAGGCCGCTGACGATGGCGACGCCCCGTGAGGCGAGTTCGGAGCAGAGATCGGCGGTCAGTCGCCGTCCGGCGGTTGACGCTTTTCTGGCGCCGACGACGGCCAGTGACGGTCCCTGGGGAAGCTGGCCGCGCAGATAGAGAATGGCTGGAGGGTCAGGGATCTGCCGCAAGCGGGCTGGGTAGCGGTCCTCGTCCCATAGGGTCAGAATGCGGGTCGAGAACTTTTCGAGGCAGAGGCGGGCTTGTTCGACCGCATCGGAGGCGAAGGGGTGGCGCGC
The DNA here is from genome assembly GCA_945787285.1 of uncultured Desulfuromonadales bacterium. GTDB lineage: Bacteria > Desulfobacterota > Desulfuromonadia > Desulfuromonadales > Trichloromonadaceae > CALZIC01. The sequence goes on along the minus strand of CALZIC010000039.1, from coordinate 4,277 downwards.
AGCAGCCACTGAAGGGCGTATGCCTGCCTCGGCAGTCCAGGCCGAAGGGGAAGCGTCGAGGATCGCTTCGACCGAGCCGAACCTTTCGACCAGCCGGATGATCCCCTTGCGGCCAAGTCCCGGGGTGAGATGAAGACGAAGCCAGCTCAACTCTTCAGGCGTCAGGTCCCGTCTCTTTTCCGACTCCGTCATGGCTTCTTGAGGGGGCATCATTCCGGTTGCAGACTTTTTACGACCGGTTATTCGAAAACCGTCGAAACGTGGTCGCCGCGGAACAGCGGGTCGGCGGATTTCAACACCAGGGCGGCCGATGTTTTCGGCCGGGTTTCAAGAACGACCGCGCTGCCGAGCAGGACTTCGGGGAGTTGAAGATCCGACTTAAGTCCCAGGGCAGAGGCCTGTCTCGGCCGCGAAATGTTCAGCAGGTTGCCGACCTGCAGACCGTCTTCGCTGCCCAGGTCAATGAAAATAGTGTCGTACTGGCTGATGGAGATTTTGCCCTCCTGGTCGTCAAGCAGAACGCCTGAAAGGGGGGCCTGGGCTTTGCGCAGCTCGATTTCAGCCTGGGTCGGGTGGTAGGGGAGAACCTTGGTGCCGCGCTCGATTTCGAAGAAGGCCGAGGTGATGACGCCGGTGGCGGTGTGGTTGTCGATCGAGGCAATCTGCACGGTACCCAGTTCCGCGACACGGTAGCCGAATCGTTTGCCGGTGACCGGGTGGATGATCTCTTCCTTGGTTTCAAAGAGGGAGAACATTTCGCCGGGCAGCGTTCCGGTGAGGTCTTTCATGTCGAGAAAGACCGTCTCCCCGGTGGAGATCAGCAGTCGGTTGTCGACGGTATCGACCAGGGTGCCCGCGGCATCAAGCTCGCCTTGGGAAACGAAGCCCCGAACGCCGGCCATCGTCCTGATCGTTACCGCTTCTTCGACGACAGGGAGGGCTTGCGCCACCACCTGGGTGCCGTCGCTCAGCACGTTTTCGGCTCCGGCAGGGACGATCTCGATGCGGTCGTCATAGATGGCAATCTTCTGCCCGGGATAGATCAGGTGCGGATTGGTGACAAAGGGGTTGTTGGCCCACAGGTTCGGCCAGTAGTAGGGATCGGTCAGAAACCGCTGGGAGATGCCCCACAGGGTGTCCCCTTTTTTGATGACGTAGGTCTGGACTTTCCCCTGCGCAAAGGCGCAAAGGGGGAAGAGCAGTAGGCAGGTCAGAATGACGATTCGTTTAAATACCATGGAAACCCCCGATATGGAATGTATTGCCTGTCGGTTTTTTGACTATTATCGCCGGAGCGATTTTTTTGCCGCGGCGCTGTCAGGGTAGCGGCTGCGCAGAACCTGCAGGGCCTGCTCGGCCCTTTCGGGCTGGTTGAGGCGGGTCGCTGTCGTCGACATTTTCAGTAGGGCCTCGGGGGTTTTGGTCCCCCGGGGATAGGTGTCGGCCATTTTTTGAAACGCATTGTAGGCCCTGGCATAGTCCTTTTGACCATAGAAGCATTCTCCGAGCCAATATTGAGCATTGCTCGCATAATTATTTCCGGGATAGAGGCGCAGAAAGGTTTCGAAGCCTTCAATGGCCGGTTCAAAACGGCCCGAGGCATAGTCGGAAAAGGCTTTCAGGTAGATTTCGGTGGGGGATCTTTCCTCTCCGGATCGGGAGGAGGGGGTGCCCTGCTGGGACGATGGGGCGCTCCGGGGAGCGATTTCCCGTCGCAGGGTGCCCTTTTTTGCCACCAGCTCCTGGCGGAGTTCTTGGATCAAAAACTGCTGGTCCTGTACGCGGGCTTCGATCAAAGCCAGGCTGGCCCGGGTCTGTTCAACCTGCTCGGCAAGGCTCTGCTGGCTCGTTTTGAGGCTGGCGAGTTCCTGACGCAGCGAGGGGGACGCCGCCCCGTACTGGGGGGGGATGCATCCGCTCAGCGCGAGAGCGAGCAGGGCCAGGATGGACAGGGGCAGATAACGGAATATCATTTTCGGCGGCTCCGGAAATTTTCAATCGGTAAAAAATGATCATTATTGAATTTTTAAAAAATATAGATTTTTTAGGGTCTTGTCAAGCGGGAATGGGCCCTGGGGCGGGGAGCCGAGAGGGGGAAATGGGTAACCTCCGGGGCCGTCTTTGTGCTATTGTTCCGACCAACTACCAAGGAGGAATCGTTACCGATGCACAAACCGGAACTTCTGGCCCCGGCCGGAGATATGGAAAAGCTTGAAATTGCTCTTGATTATGGGGCCGATGCCGTTTACCTGGGGGGGGAGCAATTCGGCCTTCGCGCCCAGGCCGGCACTTTTTCCCTCTCCGACCTGGCGCGGGCAAAAGCGCTTGTTCAACGGCGGGGCAAGAGGCTCTATCTGACCCTCAATGCTTACCTGCAGCCCTCAGATGTGGAGCTTTTTAAGGGATATCTCGAAGAACTGCGTCCCCTCGATCTTGATGCCTATATTGTTTCCGACCCGGGAGCGCTTGCCCTGGTCCGGGAAGTCGACCCGCATAGGGAGATTCACCTGTCGACTCAGGCCAACACCACCAATGCCGGGGCCGCCAACTTCTGGAAGCAGGCAGGGGTGAGTCGGGTTAACCTGGCCCGGGAGTTGACTCTCGAAGATATTGCGGCGATTCACCGCTGCTCTGAAATGGAGCTGGAAGTGTTCGTGCACGGCGCCTTGTGCGTTGCTTACTCAGGCCGCTGTCTGCTCTCCACAGCACTTGTGGGGCGCAGTGCCAACAAGGGGGCCTGTGCCCAGCCGTGCCGGTGGAATTACGCGCTGGTCGAGGAAAAGCGTCCCGGGGAATACCTGCCGATCGAGGAGGATGCCCGGGGGACCTATATTATGAACAGCCGCGACCTTTGCCTGATCGAACATCTTCCCGAGCTGCTTCAGGCGGGAGCCAGCTGGCGGTGGTGACCCGGGTTTACCGGGCGGCCCTTGACCGCTACCTGTCCGACCCGCAAGGGTATCGTTTCGACCCCCTGTGGAAAGAGGAGCTCGATACGGTCAGCCACCGCCCTTACGGCAGTGGCTTTCTGTTTGGCAGCGACGACCCCCAGGTGCACGCGGAAGACGCGGTTTATCGCCGGACCCATGAATTCGTCGGCGTGGTGTGCTCGGTCGATGGCCAAGGCAGGGGGCTGGTGGGAGGGCGCAACCGCTTTTTTGCCGGGGAGACCCTTGAGCTGTTCGGCCCTGGCATGCGCCAGCAGGCGTTTGTCGCCGGGGAGCTCCGTTCTGAGGAGGGAGAGGTCTTCAGTGCCGGTCAGCCGAACGCGCGCATTGTCATGGATCTGCCGGAAGGCGCCCGGCCGGGAGATCTGCTGCGCCGGGAAGGCAAGTGCAAATAACTCTCAGATGTCCTTTCCGCCTCGGACGACCACCCGATCCAGCTTCCAGGCCGCCGCTTGACCCATCGCATCCCGGACCAGGCTGCGGATAAAGCGGATGCTCAAAAACTTATGGAAGGCCCCCATGGTCAGGGAATAAAAGCGCCGCCGCATCGGCGAGGGGGGCGGGTTGCCGAGCAGGCGCGGGAAAAACCCGGAGAGCTGCAGGGTGACCCGCTGCCTGCCGGCGCACTCTTCAACGCGGAACAGCAGTTCTCCGCGGTTTTGGTACCCGGATTGAACCAGCGATCCGCCGCTGATTTTCAAGGCGACCGTGTCGCCTTTTTCATCGGCATCCGGCACCGCTTTTTCAAACCTGAGCAGAGCGTGCCCGAGCGGCCAGAGCTCGAAGACCGCCCCGGTTTCGCTTTCTGCCACCCGGACCAGCGACAGGTTGGCGCGCCGCAGCAAGCGGTAGTAGCGTTGGGCCACCTCCCGGCAGTCAAGTTCTTTGCCGGGGGTCTTGGGAAGATCGGCCCATTGAACGGAATAGAACGATCCATCCTCTTCCAGTACCTGCTGGCAGGATATGCGGATTTGGTTGGGGAAGGGCATGACTGTTCTCTTTTGTTTTTTATTGAATGATTTAACCCAGGTCCGCGGGACTGGGGCGGATAAAGAGTGTAAGCGCTTGGCCTTGAATAAGGGTTTCAAAAAATCTGAGGTTCACCCATAGGTTAGTCGGTGATTTTTTGATCCCTTAGGCAGATCAATCACTTGTGCTATTTGCCGGCAAGGTCTCGCGGATTTGGGTTTAATTTGATGGAAGGCACCATAGCATGATGTGGGGTATGAAGAAAGGGAGCTTGCGCCGCAGGATCAAGCTGATCGCCAACCCGGTGGCCGGCGGGGAGGCCATGGCCAAAATCCACCTGGCCCAGAGCTGCCTGGCAGG
>CALZIC010000038.1 GCA_945787285.1 uncultured Desulfuromonadales bacterium | reverse complement strand
GGGACGCCCGAGCGGGTTATCCAGGATTACCTTGGGCATAGAGATCCGAAGCATACTGCCCGGCACACCCGAACGGCGGCAAATCGATTTGAAGGGCTTTGGGACTAGTGAACTGTGCGGTTAATCGTGACCACGAATTCCGGCCCTTTTGGCCGCTGTCTTCGTTGCGCCTCCTCGACTTAACGCAAGGCTAGGCCTGCGTCGGCGCGCCTTGACAGCAACCAAAATGACCCAGAATTAACTGACACGATTAACCAAACAGCCCACTAGCAGATAGCTCAGGCTGCTAAACCAGACTTCGGACAACATTTACGCCCCTTAGCGTACATTTTCGTACCATTGGACCTCAACCCCCTGTAAAGAGAATCTGGGTCGACCAGCCGGTTTCGTAGTAGGTTCTTGTCAAGTCCGACAGCCTCCTAAGCCTCAATCGCCCTCCAGGCGTTGCCGATAACCTGGGCCGCCACCTCCCCAAGGGGCACCGTCATCACCCCGTTCAATCGCAGTTCGATGCATTGGAACAACACACCGGTGTACGATGCGGCGGACACCAGGACATCGCCTTTTTTCACTTCACCATTCTCCATGCCACCCTTGACAACCTGCTCTATCCACCTGAACGGCTCTGAATAACAGATCGGTTCGACGTTGGAGAGAAATTCGCCATGCTTCATGAAGAGCATGTACTCCATCATCAGCGGCTTGTTCTCGGTGATATCCATCAGCAGTTCGGCAAAACATTGCAGACTCTCACAGGTGCCGGACTTGCCAACCAGTCGCTCCGCTAACATCCGCTGAAATTCGGACAGGGTTTCGTCGTGGATATACCGGGCCAGGTTCTCCTTGCTGTCGAAATAATGATAGATGGCCCCGGTGCTCACCCCCGACGCCCTGACAATGGCCGGTATCGAGACGTTATGGTACCCCTGTTCGACAAAAAGGCGCATAGCGGCCTTGACTACCCGTTCTTTTTTTTCTGCCGAATTGATGAGTCTCTTTTTCACACCCCTACCTTTTGCGGCAACAAAACCTGAACCGGGGGAATGCCCCGCTGGCGCAAAGAACTAATTCAAAAGGCCGGGGGTTGCCCGGCCTTTTTTCGCGATCAAAGTCCAACCGTTGTTCAGCCCTGCGGGGTCTTGAGATAGGCGATCACCCGCTCGGCAATCTGGTTCGACGAATTGACGCAGTCGTTGAGCCCGACGCCGAAATAGGAATTGCCGGTCAAAAAGAGGCCGGGGTGGGCGCAGAGCTGCTCATCGAGAGCCAGCAGGCGCTTGCCGTGGCCGACGGTATACTGGGGAATCGCCCTTTGGTGACGGAAAATCCGAACGAAATCCGGCTCGACGTCGATCCCCATGATCTCCTTAAGATCCGCCATTACCCGGGCCTTGACTTCGTCATCACTTAAGTCAATGGCGGCAGGGTTGGTGGCGCCGCCCATCATCGAACGGAGCAGCACATGCCCTTCAGGGGCCCGGTTGGGAAAGATGCTCGAGTCCCACAGGGTGCCGAGAATCCCCTTCCCTTCCTTCTTCGGAATCAGGTAGCCAAAGCCGTCAAGATTGCGGGCTATTTTGGCCTTTTCATACCCAAAACAGACGACGTTCATCGGCGCATAGGGGATATCGCGAAGGGTCTCCGCCATTGAGGCATCAATCCCCTCCAGCATTCCGGCCAAAGCGTGGGCCGGCGCAGCGCTCAACACCACGTCGGCATCCAGGGTTTCCCCCGAATCGAGAAGCAACTGGTAACCGCCGTCGACTGCGTTAATTCCGGCCACCGAAACGCCGGTGCGCACCTCGCTGCTCAGACCTGCGGCGGTGCCGCCTGCGAGTTCCTGGATACCGTTTTGAAAAGAAGTCAGAATCCCCCCGGGCCCGGCGGCGCTGGAAACAACCTTGCCGGCCTTGCGGTCGGCCCTCTTCTTGCGGGCCAGCTTGACCATCGCCTTGATCAGCCCGCCGTACTCGCGTTCGAGCTGGTAGATGCGCGGGAAGCAGCTCTTCAGGCTCATCGTTTCCGGGTCGCCGGCGAAAATGCCGGCCACCATCGGGGCAATCAGCCGGTCGAGGGCTTCGCTGCCCAGCCGCCGCCGACCGAAATCAGCCAGGGTCTCGTCGGCCGCCCCCGTATTGGCAGGCACCAGCATTTCGTAGGCCAGCCGCAGCTTGCCCGGCCAGGAAATCAGATTCGACTTGAGAAATGAGGGCCCGTTTTCCGGCAGGCGATGCAGCTCGCCGCCGGCATAAATAAAACGCTTGCGGGCATTGTCGTTGGACCGAAGGAGCCGGTCGCGAATGCCTAAACGGTCGCAAAGATCGAGAGTCATCGGTTTGTTATCGAGGAAACCGTTGGGGCCCCACTCGCACAGGTAGCCTTCCTCCTGAATGCTCCAGATCTTGCCGCCGAGCCGGTTCTCTTTTTCCAGAACCACAACCTCCACCTCGAGACCGGCCTGAGCGGCCCCCTGTTCGATGGCATAAGCGGCCGAAAGCCCGGAAATACCAGCACCGATGATAGCTACGCGGGTCATGCTTTCCTCCAGTTTTTAGGTCATCCGCGCCCTAGGAATCTGTCGGACTTGGGGAACCGTTATGAGAAACAGGCTGTTCGAGACCAGATTTCCGAGAATTTGAGAGCGAATAGCAGGGCTATTTGTCGAAAATTGTCGGGAATATGGGCCGATCAGCATGGTTCGCAGTAGGTTCATTCCTAAGTCCGACAGATTCCTAAACCAGGCTTGTGCGGAATTATCATATCTGCGAAACAGGCCGCGTGGCCGCTCCGCCTCGGCAATACACGATCTTCTACAGTTAAGACCTATAAGACGATCTCAGCTTTCTGGGATCCCAGCAGTTCCTTTTTCAGCCGCTCGAATTCCTCGGGGCTGATGAGTTCCTTTTCCAGCATGCTGACCAGTTGCTCCAGGTGCCTCATGCGGGCGGTTTCCGGATCCTCAAGCATCTGAACCGGTGCCCCGCCTTCGAGGCTGACGACATCGGGCGCCTCGATCCTCGAAGGCTGCCCCAACCGGACCGATGCAACACCGCCCAGGAGCTTGACCTCCACGGCACGGTTCCGAAAGACCGGGTCATTGAGAACTTCCCGCAACTGCTCGCCGTTCTTTTTGATCTTGCGGTAGAAAAAGACCCCCGATGCAATAATCACCAAGGCGCCGCCGCCAAGAATCCAGGGCATGTACTCGACAACGCCGCGGAAAAAAACGACCGCCACTCCGACCAGAATGAGGAGCACGACATGAAGCACTAAAATGCCATAGGCAAGGAATACGCCGCTGAAATACCCGCGATCTTCTTTTTTTTGTTTTTCCTTCTGCTGTTCTTTACCCATGAGACCTTCCGCAATGTATTTACAGGGGGATCACCCTCCCCAGAACGCAATTCGTAGATGGTTTCAAACAGTTGGGTCAGGATAACACTTTTCAATTATTTTTTCTTCGATGAAAATTCCTTGCGCGAAAATGTTCCGAGAATGTTCGTTGCCAACCCCGCAGACTCTCCTTGACGAAAGGTTCATCAGGCCCTATAAATTCCAGAGTCCCGTTTTCCACATCGAACAAGTCAAACCCGACCAGAGGTCTCATGCTTTACTCCGCTTCTTTTGTGGCTCTTTTTTTGGCAAACCTCTGCATCGTCTCCAGTTTCGGAGCCTTTTTCCTTTTTCCCGTTTACATTGCCGAGCATGGCGGCAGCGAAGGGGACATCGGTATCATCATGGGGTGCTTTGCCCTGGCCTCGGCTGTTTGTCGCCCCTGGGTCTCCGATATGATCGACCGCGTCGGCCGCAAAAACAGCTACCTGTGCGGCTGCCTGATCATGACCGTGCTGCCCCTGTGCTACCTGCCGTTGAGCGGCGAGCTGAACAGTTTCTATCTGCCCCTGTTGGTCCTGCGCATCGTTCACGGCGTCGGTTTGGCCATCTGCTTTACCGCCATCTTCACCCTGGCCGCCGATTTGATTCCGCCGGGACGCCTGAACGAAGGGATCGGTATTTTCGGCATATCCGGCCTGCTCGGCATGGCGCTGGGCCCCATGCTGGCTGAAGGGGTCCTGCAGGAATTCGGTTTTGCGACCTTCTTCATCGCCTCAAGCCTGCTGGCCGGGTTCGGCTTCGTGCTCACCCTCCCCCTGTCCGAACCTTACAGGCAGAGTGCCAAGTCAAACGGACCCGGCTTTTTCATGGTCATGTTCCGTAGAAAACAGCTGATCGTCGCCCTGCTGGCGCTGCTGTTCGGGTTCGGTATTGCCGCCTCCACCAATTTCGTCGCCCCCCTGGCCCAGGAGCGCCAGCTCGCATTTATTTCCCTTTACTACCTGGCCTACTCCGGCGCCGCGGTTCTTATCCGCTTTGCCGGTGGGCGGGTCGCCGACCGGGTTGGCGAACGGAAGGTTCTGCCCTATGCCCTGGCCATCACCGCGACCGGCCTCTTGGCCCTGCTCCAGGTCGAGGGAGTATTCACATTCTTCACCGCCGGGTTTATCGCCGGCTGCGGCCACGGGCTGCTGTTTCCGACCCTCAACACCCTGGCCATCCGCAACGAACCCCCTGAAATCCGGGGGAAAATTACCGGCATCTTCACCGGGGGCCTCGACACCGGGGCCTTTATCGGCGCAATTATTCTCGGCTACATCGGCGAATGGGGCGGCCTCAACCTGCTGTTCGCAGTGGCCGGAGGTGCTCTTCTGGCCGGGCTGGGACTGGTTGGCAAAATCCCTGCGGAAAAGACATTGACACCTTAGCGCACCAATAGAGCCCTTGACGTGAGGGGACCTCGTAACTATATTGATCAGAGCGAAAATTACATTCAGGAGAAACCATGGCTAAAGACTACTATGCCGTTCTCGGCTTGAAAAAAGGGGCCTCGGCAGATGAGATAAAAAAGGCCTACCGCAAGCAGGCCCTCAAATACCATCCCGATAAAAACCCTGACAACAAAAAGGCCGAAGAGAAATTCAAGGAAATCACCGAAGCCTACGCCGTGTTGTCCGACCCGGAGAAAAAACGCCAGTACGACCAGTTCGGCGACGCCGGATTCCATCAGCGCTACTCCCAGGAGGACATTTACCGCAACTTTGATGTGGGTGATATCTTTCGGGAATTCGGCCTGGGCAACGAGGATATCTTCGGCTCAGTTTTCGGCGGACGCCGCAGCCCCTTCGGCGGGGGAAACCCTTTCGGAGGAGGGGGTTCCTGCGGTGGAGGCGGAGTTCATCGTGCCGTCAAGGGCCAGGACTTCGTCATGAAGCTCTCTATTCCCTTCCGCCAGGCGGTACTCGGTGGCGAAAGACGCATCGACTATCGTCGTGACGGTCTGGTCGAGCAGCTCCAGGTGCGCATTCCGGCCGGGGTCGAATCGGGGCAGCGCCTGCGTGTCGCCGGCAAGGGGGGACAGAGTCCCGCCGGAGGCCCGGCAGGGGACCTGCTGCTTGAAATCGAGGTCGATGCGGATCCGAACTTCAGTCGCGAGGGAAACAATCTCTACGCCAAGGTGCAGATTCCTTTCAGTGGCGCCTGCCTCGGCACCTCCGTCGAGATCCCCACTCTCGACGGCAACAAACGGGTCAAAGTTCCGCCCGGCATCACCAGCGGCGGCAAAATTCGCCTGGCCGGTTTCGGCATCGTGCCACGCAAAGGCCCCAAGGGCGACCTGTATGCCATCGTCGAAGTCACAGTCCCTAAAAAACTCACCGACGAGCAGCAGAAACTTCTGGAAGAACTCAAAGAAGCCGGCCTATAAGGTCTGCCAGTGAAAGACAGCGGCGCAAACAGCCCCCCCCACAGTGGCTTTAAAAAAAAAGAGGATACCGGCCGGTATCCTCTTTTTTTGTTTATCTTAGTTTCAACCTCAGCCGTTTATTTCCCGGCAGTACATCATGCCCAGAGTCCCCCGATTCTCGAGGCAGACCGGGCAAAGCTGGCCTTCGTCTCCCCAGAGTTCTTTAGCCATGAATGCGCCGGCCTCCTGGGCCGGGGTCAGCGGGGCCGCGGTCGGGTCAAAAGACTTCTTGCAGACCGTACAGACTTCCATGTTCATTTCTCCAGATGCGCCTGGACCAGGTCGGCCATGGCACGGGTAAAGCTCGGCGCATCGTTGAGCGACGGGCTGCGGAAAAAGAGGCGGATCCCTTTGCCGATGGCGTGCTGGGCGTATTCGACATCGACCTCGTGAAGCGTTTCGATGTGATCGGAAACGAAGGAAACCGGAACCATCAGCACCGTCTGGCACCCCTCTTCGGCCAACAGGTCGAGCACTTCCTCGGTGCCGGGCTCCATCCACTGCACCGGGCCGCTGCGGCTCTGGAAACCGACCCGCCACGGCAATTCGGGAAGCCTCTCCATCACCCCCTTGACCGTCGACATGACGTGTTCCAGGTACGGGTCGCCCCGGTCGATAAACTTCTGCGGCAGGGCATGGGCGGAAAAGACGATCTGCACATCATCGCGTATAAGCTCATGAAAGTACCCCAGCCCCTCCTCGATCCGTTCAGCCAGGGCATCGAGATATCCGGGCCAGTTGTACCATTCCTCGATGACCGAAAAGCTCAATCCCGGGTGGACCCTTTCGGCCACCTGTCGGAACTCCTTGACGCTGCTGCCGGTGGTGGCCCCGGTGTAGTGGGGATACATGGAAAGAACCACGGCTCTCTCGATACCGTCGGCGGCCATCTGGCGCAGCACTTCTTCGGCCCGGGGTTTCCAGTAGCGCATCACCACATAGGGACGGTACCGGGGGCCGAGATGGGCAGCGATAGCCTCGGCCTGACGCTCTGTCCATCTCAGCAGCGGGGAACTGCCGCCGATATGGCGGTAATTTTCGACCACCTTGCGCGCCCTGAAAAAGGAGATCAGCCGGGCGAACGGCTTCTGCAGCAGGCCGCCCAGCGGCAACTGGATCAGGTCGCGGTCGGAGAAGAGATTGTACAGAAACGGGCGGACAGCCTCGAGAGAATCGGGCCCCCCCATGTTGAGCAGAACGATGCCGATAGGTTTTTCAGTATTCATATTGGCCAGCAAAGTGTGAGGCGTGAGGGGTGAGACGTGAGGCGAAAAATCGATTTCGGCCCAAATCTCTTACCCCTGACTCCTCACCCCTCACTCCTCACAGGTTGTTACTTGCGGCTGAGACGGTGGACGCACTCGACCATGTGAATGGCGTTCTCCGGCGGCACCGTCGGCAGGATGCCGTGGCCGAGGTTGAAGATGAACCCGGGGCGACCGGCGTTCTCGTCGAGGATGCGCTGCACCTCGCGCTCGATGTGGTCCTTGGGGGCATAAAGGACGGTCGGGTCGAGGTTGCCCTGCACCGCCACGTCCGGGCCGAGAATGTCGCGTGCCTTGCCGAGGTTGACGTGCCAGTCGAGGCCGAGCACGTCGGCGCCTGCTTCCTTGACCAGTTCGAGCATGGTGCCGCCGTTTTTAACGAAGTAGATGACCGGGATGCCATCGCGGTTCAGGCCGTTGATCAGCTGCTTGACGTAGGGAAGGATGTAGCGCTCGAAGTCGTGGGGCGCCAGCAGGCCGCCCCAGGTGTCGAAGATCTGGATCGTCTGGGCGCCGGCTTCGATCTGCATGTTGAGGTAGCGCCGGTCCATCTCGGTGATCTTCTGCATCAGCGCGTCGTAGAGGGGGAAGTCGGAGTACATCATCTGCTTGAGGGAGGCGAAATCCTTGCTCCCCTTCCCTTCGACCATGTAACAGGCCAGGGTGAAAGGCGCGCCGCCGAAACCGATCAGCGGCACCCGCCCTTCGAAAGCGACGCGCAGGCGCTTGATGATCTCCGGCACGTACGAAACCGCCTTGGCCATATCCTCGGGAACCACCAGGGCGTCGACGTCGGCGGCGGTGCGGATCGGCTTGGCGAAAACCGGGCCGGGGACGAAGTCGAGCTCCATGCCCATCGGCTCGATGGGGGTGAGGATGTCGGAGAAGAGGATCGCCGCATCGGCGTTGAGGATATCGATGGGCTGGATGGTGACTTCCGCGGCCCGGGCCGGGTCCTTGCACAGATCGAGGAAGGTGCCGCCCCCCTGGGCGCGAACGTCCTTGTAGCACTGCAGGTACCGGCCGGCCTGACGCATCAGCCAGACAGGAACGTAATCGGTCGGCTGGCCCCAGCAGGCCTTGAGAAAGGTATATTCGGTAGACATTAAAAATCCTCCTTAAAAAGTCAAAGGCGTAATGAGTGATGAGTGATAGGTAATCAGTGAAAAGCATAAAACCGGTGTCTTACCCCTCACCCATTACTCATCACCAATCACGCTTTTTCGATGTTTTCAGCCGCTTCCTGCTCAAGACGCTTGCGGGTGCGGGACGGGATGTAATTGCAGAACGGCTCTTCGGCCATGTAGTCGCCGTAAACGGCGTCGGCGCGGGCGCGGCAGCCGCCGCAGACGTTGATGAACTCGCACTCGCCGCACTTGCCGGTGTACTTCTTGAAGTCGCGAAGGTCGTTGAAGACCTTGGAGTTGAACCACAGCTCCTTGAAGGAGATCTGCTTGACGTTGCCGACCGAGGAATGGAAGTAGGAGCAGGGCTTGAGGTTGCCGAAGCAGTCGATCAGGCAGATGGTCTGGGCGGCGATGCACCCCTTGCCGCCGCCGGTGGAGAAGGTCAGGCTGCGGCGCTTGAAATCGACCCCTTCGGCCTTGGCCATCTGCGGAACGACGCGGTAGTAGTGGGGGGCGCAGGTCGGGCGCATGAGGATGTCGTCCTCGTTCTTCTCCTGCTCGTAGTGCCAGGCCAGCAGTTCCTCGTAGTCTTCCTTGGAAATCAGCTCGTTCATGATCTCTTCGCCGCGTCCGGTGGGAACGATCATGAACATGTACCAGGCCGTGGCCCCCAGGCTCTTGGCCAGCTTGAAGGTGGCGGCGACATCGCCCTGATTGCGCTTGGTGAAGGACGAGTTGATCAGAAACTTGATGCCGTTGCGCTTGAGGGTCTCGGCGCCGCGGATGACCCCTTCAAAAGCACCGGGGCAGTTGCGGAAGTCGTCATGAATGGCGGCGGTGGAGCCGTCGAGGGAAAGGGAGACCATCTTGATATCGGCCGCCTTCATCTTGGCGCAGACCTCGTCGGTGATCAACGTGCCGTTGGTCGCCATGCACATGCGCAGGCCCTTGTCGGTGCCGTACTGGGCGATCTCGAAAATATCTTCGCGCATCAGCGGCTCACCGCCGGACAGGACCATGACCGGGGTGGAGACCTCGCAGATGTCGTCGATCAGCTTTTTGGCCTCTTCCGTATTGAAATCCCCCACTGCCGAATCGAGATCCGACGAGCAGCGACAATGGACACAGCTCAGGTTGCAGCGTTGGGTGCTTTCCCAGGCGATCCATTTGGGGATGAACTGTTCGTTTTGGGTCGTCATGAAATCTCCTTGACTGGTTCGGTCGTTTGCCTTGCAGTAAACCCGCTAATATTACCCCAGCTCACGTCCTGTTGACAAGGGTTTACGGATAATCAACACGTTCCGGCCGTGAAACGTCAAAAGGCGACCATGAGGGCCGCCTTTTGACTAAAAACCAATAGAAATTGTGTTTATCAGGAGTTGACGGCACCCTTTTTGGCCACGCCATTGTCCAGGTCAAACAGTTCGTCGAAAACTTCCTGCACCGTTTCGATGCGATTCGCTCTCCAGGCATTGGTGCCGCAGAAGACCAGGCCGGTCTCGACATCGCCGCGCTGGGCACGGTCGAGGGCGTGGACGATGCAGAAGCGCTCCTGAGAGGTCTTGTAAGAACACTTTTTCAGGCAACCGGAGGGGCAGGTAATTTCGAGGTCGACGTCGCGGTTGCGGATATTTTCGACGTTTTTCAAGATCGCCCGACCGGGGAGACCGGCAGGGCTCATCAGCAGACCGATATCCTCCTCGGTACAGTCGAGGTACATCTGCTTGAAGGCCTCTGAGGCATCGCACTCTTCGGTGCAGACGAAGCGGCTGGCCATCTGCACGCCGTCGGCGCCCTGCTCGAGGGCGTGCAGCAGGTCCTTGCGGTCCCAGATGCCGCCTGCGGCGAGCACAGGAATATCGACGTTCCAGGTTTCCTTGTAATATGCCTTGACACCGCGCACCGTGGCATACTGATCGTATTCGCCCGAACCGATCTTTTCCATCTTCTCACCAAGGTGCCCACCGGCGGTGTCGGGATCTTCGACCACCACGGCGTCGGGCAGGCGGTTAAACCCCTTGTGCCACTTCTTGGTGATCAGTTCGGCGGCCTTCACCGAAGAGACGATAGGTACCAGGGCCACATCCGGGTAATCGGCGGTCAGACCGGGCAGATTAAGGGGCAGGCCGGCGCCGCTGACGATCACCTTGGCGCCCCCCTCGCAGGAGGCTCGCACCATTTCGTCATAGTTGGTGACCGCCACCATGCAGTTGGTACCGACAATGCCGTCGGGAGCGATTTCGTAGGCCTTGCGGATTTCATCCTTAAGGGCGGCAGGATCGGCGGTGAAGAAATTCTTGCCGTCATAGTGAGGGCTGTTGAGACCGATACCGGCTGTGGCGATCAGACCGACTCCGCCACAACGGGCCACATGCCCGGCCAGGCCGGCGGCAGAGACCCGGACACCCATCCCCCCCTGAATGAGGGGAAAGCGGATCTGGTATTTTCCTATTTGCAACGGGGTCGTCATGGTCAAACTCCTTACTGCCGGTCCAGGCACAGAGATATTCTTGCGTTCATTTAGCCTGTGCATCATAACAGAGCCCCCCCGGGAGCAATGTAATAGTTGTGTAAAACCGTGCTTAAATTAGACTTGTTCCCTCTTGACCCCGATGGTAAAACCATAGGCATGAAACTCTCGCGCCGCATCCTCAACCCGTTTATCGCTTTTATCGGCATTCAGCTGATCTGGCTGGTCGTGGTCATTTTCTGGATCTCCTGGTTCATGCGCAGTCACTTCCGACTCCGCTCCATGGCCGAAAAATACAGCCCGGAGCTACTGCAGGGAGGAATCGACTGGTTCATCCTGGTCGAAGGGCTGCTGCTGCTCTGCGCCATCCTGGCGGGGGTCTACGTGATCTTTATCTACTGGCGGCGTCAGACCGCCCTCTACAAGGCCCAGCGCAACTTCATCGCCCAGGTCACCCACGAACTCAAGTCCCCCCTGGCCTCGCTGCAGCTGCATCTTGAAACGATCCGCCGCCGGCGCCCTTCGGCGGAGAAAATGTCGACCTTTCTCGACACCATGCTGGCCGACACCGACCGTCTCGACACCCTGATCAACAACCTGCTGAGCGCCCAGCGGCTGGATCAGAGGGGCCCGAAGCTCGCCCTTCGCCACAGCAACCTGAGCGACTGCGTCACCACCTATTTCCGCAACATTCAGTATTCCCTGCCCAAGGCGGGAAAAATGGAACTGCGTATCGAACCGGGCCTCTATGCAAAAATAGACGCCGAATCGCTGGAAACGGTCTTCCGCAATCTCCTTGAAAACGCCATCCTCTACTCCGCCGGACCTCCGAACATCGAAATCCGCCTGCAGCAGCAAGGCACCAGAGCCCATCTGACCTTCACCGACTGCGGAAAGGGAATCGCCAAGAAAGAGCAGCGCAAGGTCTTCAACATGTTCTACCGGGTTCGTCATCCCGGTGAAACCATTCGCGGCTCGGGCCTGGGGCTGTTTATCGTTCGCGCCATCATCCGCCTGCACCGCGGCAAGACCTGGCTGGCCAGCGAGGGCGAAGGCAAAGGGACCACCGTACACATCACCCTGCCGCTGAGCGGCCGAAACCACCCGGAGTCGAACGGATGATCGAACCGCACCTGCTGCTGGTCGAAGACGAACCGGGCATTGCCCGCGGACTGGTATTCAACCTTGAGGAGGAGGGCTACCGGGTCACCCATGTTGAGACGGGGGAGGAAGCCCTGGACAGGGCCTGGGACGAGTATTTCGACCTGGTCATTCTCGATCTGATGCTGCCGGGCATCGACGGCACCGAAGTCTGCCGCAAGCTGCGAAAACACGACTCGCGCCTGCCGATTATCATGCTGACAGCCAAATGTGAAGAAAAGGACCGCATCGAAGGTCTGGAGGTCGGGGCCGACGACTACCTGACCAAACCGTTCAGCCTCGACGAGTTTCTGCTGCGGGTCAAGGGGATGCTGCGCCGCTCCGAATGGTACCGTCCCGACAGCGGCGCCGCCCGGCGCTATCAGTTCGGCAGCAACGAAGTCAACCTGAAGGACCAGAAGGCCCGCACTGAAAAGGGGGAGATCCCCCTGACCGAGCTCGAAGTCCGCATGCTGCGCACCTTTTTCCAGCACGAGGGGGAAACCCTCTCAAGGGCCGGCCTGCTTACCGCCGTGTGGGGGGTCGCCCCCGACACCGAAACCCGAACCCTCGACAACTTTATCGTCCGCATGCGCAAGTACTTCGAACCGGACCCCGCCAGCCCGGTCCACTTTCTTACCGTACGCGGCCGCGGCTATCGCTTCTGCCGCGACGGCGACGACGACGGTTCATAAAAAAAGGGGAGCCGAAGCTCCCCTTTTGTGATTCACCACCTGCCGGTTAACCCGGGCGAGGAGGCTGTCGGGCTTAACGGGAACCTACTGCGAAACCCGACATTTTTCGACAAATAGCCCTGCTATTCGCTCTCAAATTCTCGAAAATCTGGTCTCGAACATCCAATTTCTCGTTACGGTCCGTCAAGTCCGACAGGCTCCTAGTAATTCAGGCCGTCGAGCACTTCTTCTTTAAATGCCTCGAAACCGATCTCGTCGATATATTTTCCAAGACGCCCCTTCTTCTCCTTGGCCTTGAACCACTGGACGATGTGGTCTGCGATAGCCAGGGCCTCTTCATCGGTCGGCACGTGCTCCAGCAGTTTATGGGAAAGACGGGGCCGGCTGCCGCCGTTGCCTCCGACCATGATGTTCCACCCCTTGGGGGTACCGATCAGGCCCAGGTCCTTGATGCAGGCTTCGCCACAGTCGTTGGGGCAGCCGGAAACGCCCATCTTGAACTTCCAGGGAAGCGACATGCCGTGGTACTTCTCATCCATGGACAGCCCCACCTCGACGGAGTTCTGCTGGCCGCGTTTGCAGAAAGTAGTACCGGGGCAGATCTTGACCGAACGAACGCACATGCCGATAGCCGCCCCCGGTTTCTCTCCGAGCTCTTCCCAGATTTCGTCAAGCTTCTCTTCGGGCAGCCCGACAATGGCGATCCGCTGAGCACTGGTGAGCTTCAGCGCCTGGGCCTCGTAGCGCTCTGCAATGTCGGCTATTTTGCGCAGGGTTCCGGGATTGGTGATCCCCCCGGGAATATGGGGAGCGATGGCGTAGGTCTCCTTGTCACGCTGGACAATGGCACCTTTTTCAAGGATATCTTTTTTCATTACAAAACCTCCTTCTTGCTTGTTGGTCGTTTTCCATAAGTTCGAATGTCTTTGTCAACGATATATACGGGAGTCGCTGTCGCCGCCGCGGCCTCTGCGGACAACTGTTGCCTCTTCATCAAGGTTCCCGAAAACTGTACTGACGGGCCAATCCAAAATTTTGCCAACCAACCCTCCAGCCATTTTGGCCCCCGATTTTAGTACAAGGTCCCTTGTACGCCAAGGATTTAATTCGAAATATGTTCGATGTCAAAGATCGACAGCCTTCACGACGGCCCCACACATGGTTTACGCAACCAAATGAGCAGTTTTTACTTGACAGCAACTAATGCATTTCTGTATTTTCATGCTGTCTTACATCCCAACCTTTTTTTGGAGGCAAGAGAATGAAGAAACTGCTGGTTGCTGTAATGCTGGTCGCCTTTGCTGCCGCCCCCACCTTCGCCGCTGACGTGTACACCTACACGGGCAAAGGTACCGTCACCTTCGATCACAAAACCCACGCCGACAGCCTCGGCTGCGATGCCTGCCACGAGGGCGAGCCCGCCAAAATCGAGGTAGACAAGAAAGGCGCCCACGGCGCTACCTGCAAAACCTGCCACAAGGACCAAAAAGCCGGCCCCACCAAGTGCAACGACTGCCACGTAAAATAAGTCTGGCACGGTACAAACCAATAAAAAAGGCTCCCTGTGGGAGCCTTTTTTATTGGCAGCGGTACCAACCCGGGCATTGGCTGCAAATCAGAAACCGGACATAGGCCGGTTGCAAAACACCGGGCTTATGTTAAAATTCGCAAGTTATTGATTCCCGACAATATGTTTCACGAAAAATCTATGTTGCAAAAGCAGTTTGTGCGCCAAGGATAGCATAATGCCAGGCGCCCACGACTGACCATACGCGACACCAGCCTCACCCTGAGCTTCTTGCAGACAACTACTAACATTACGGAGGATTGGATGGCCCAACAACTGGAAGTCTACAAATGCGGAGTCTGTGGCAACATCATTGAGGTACTGCACGGCGGCGCCGGGGAAATGTCCTGCTGCGCAGCCCCCATGCAGTTGATGTCCGAAAACACCGTCGATGCGGCCAAGGAGAAGCATGTCCCTGTCATCGAAATCGGCGCCGCCTCCATCACCGTCAAGGTCGGCAGCGTAGCGCACCCCATGGAAGAGAGCCACTATATCGAGTGGATCGAGCTTGTCGCCGACGGCAAGGCTTACCGCCAGTTTCTCAAGCCTGGCGAACAACCGGTCGCGACCTTCCCGATTACCGCCAAGCAGGTCACGGTCCGCGAATACTGCAACCTGCACGGCCACTGGTCCGCAAAAAGCTGACCCACCGCGGCCCCTGAGCAGTCGACTCATCAAAAAAGGGCACGTCCAGCCAAGGACGTGCCCTTTTTGTTTGAGATGAAGCATCCGATCAGGAAATAACACACATTTTTTCTTCAACATGTCGGGCGATGGCCCGGGTGGCCCGCGCGGAGAGGTCAACAAAACGAACTCCCATGCCTTGAGGCAGGCTGGGATTTTTTATCCATTCGGGATGGTTGACCCAGGCGATGCGGCCCCGGCATTGCACCGGTTTCTCTTCTTCGGGGAGGATGAGCTCGAGCTCGATCATGCTTTCGACCGGAAACTGCCTCTCGGCCTCGATGAAAAGACCGCCACTGTTCAGGTTGACGACCACCCCCTCATTGATCACCCTCGGCCCCATCCCGTAGAGCAGCGAAAACCGGGTGCTTACACGCGCCTCCCCCCGCTCGGTAATGTTGAGAAGGCGGCAGACGACATCGATGACCTGCTTGCTGTCAAAAGGGGTGTAAATGAGCCCGTCACACCCCACCGCCCGGCACTTTTCATAATCCTGGTCGACGCCCTGCCTGACCACCAGGGCGACCGGAGTCGAGCGCAAAAAGGGGTCGCTTTTGATCTGCCGGCAGCACTCGTAGCCATTCATATTCTGCATGTCCTGGGTAAACACAGCCAGAAGCGGATCACTCTCTTCAACGAACTCAAATGCCTCGGCGCCATTGGCCGCGACGGTGAAGCGGAATCCCTGGCGGCTCAAAAATGAACGTTCCAGGATGTGTAACAGATCCGGGGAATCCGACAACAAAAGATGTTTCTTCAGCACTCTAGCCTCCCGCTTCCCGGCAAACCCGCGTCAATGAAGCTGTCACCTTATAATTTTTGCAAAAACACGGCCAAAAGCAAGCGGCCCCCAGCGAACCCCGGACCCGCAAAAGTCTTCAGATCATAACCCTTTGTAAAAACAGCCAGATCATGCAAAGGCATGAGAACGCCCACTGATGGAACAAATCCCCCCGGGCGAACCGGATGCGGCGTGTACCACAGGGCGGTGACAATTCAGACAAAAAAGGCCGGCGAATTCGCCGGCCTTTTCAGGTCACACACTTCAGGCTATCTCAACAAGATCGATTTCGAAGGTGAGGTCTTTGCCCGCCAGCGGGTGGTTGGCATCGAGCGTCACGGTCTCGTCGGTCAGGTCGGCAATGTTCACAGTGAAGGTACTTCCATCATCCTGACTGACCTCCAGATGGTTCCCGACGACCAATTCGATATCGGCCGGAAGGTCCTTTCTTTCGAGTTCGGCCAGCAGCTCCTCCTGAACCGGACCATACGCCTGGTCGGCAGGCACGTTAACGGTTTTGCTCTCGCCTGCCTTCATACCGACGACCGCCAGATCGAAACCGGGGATGACCTCCTGCTGGCCAATGGTGAATTCGAGCGCTTCCTGCCCTTCGGAGGTATCGAAAACGACACCATCTTCAAACTTGCCCACATAGCGAACCTTCACCAGGTCGCCATTTTTCGCAACGGACATGCCTATTCCTTTCGTAGTCTGTTGGCAGCGACCACTTTGGTGGCTCGCTGTTTTGACGATTTCCCTCCATTTTGCAGACAGAGAGTGCCTACTTGATCGAAAGGAGCTCGACGTCAAAGAGGAGGGTGGAATTCGGTCCGATCGCCGCGCCGGCCCCTTGCTCGCCATAGGCCAGAGAGGATGGAATGACGAGCTGCCATTTGGCCCCTTCCTTCATCAGCTGCAGCGCCTCGGTCCAGCCTTTGATCACCCGGCCGACCGGGAAGGTGGCGGGCTCGCCGCGGCCGTAGGAGCTGTCAAACTCGGTGCCGCCGATCAGGGTGCCGCGGTAATGCACCTCAACCGTATCGTCCTTGCCGGGCGTACGTCCGCTCCCCTCTTCGAGAACCTTGTACTGCAGTCCGCTCGGCAGGGTGGTCACCCCTTCTTTTTTGCCGTTCTCGGCAAGAAAGGCTTCTCCTTCTTTAAGATTCTTCTCAGCCTGTTCCGCGGCAAGAGCCTGCTGCTTGGCCATCATCTCCTGCTGAAACGCCATCAGAACAGCCTGTGCCTCTTCATCGGTCATCAGGGTCCCCTCGCCGGAAAGGGCATCCTTGAGCCCTTGCGCCAGCAGACCGGCATCGACGTCGATGCCCTGACTGGCGAAGTCCTTCCCCATGCTCATCCCGATTCCGTAGCTGACTTTTTCCCTGGTGTCCTTCAGCTCCGATGCCTTCTCCTGCGCAACACAGCCGCCGGCGGCGAAAAGCAGAACGGTTACAGCCAGAATGGCCTGTTTCATCATTTTGTCCTCTCTTTGATAAAAGGTTATAAAGACTTCTTTTTACCCCGCACATCGGGGAGTGTCAAGAAGACTTGTTTTCGGCCGCCTCTGCCCTCGTATTGAGATACTGCACACGATCGACCACCGGTGGATGGGAGTAGTAAAAAGCGGCATACAGCGGATGAGGGTGGAGGTTGGCCAGGTTCTCCCTGCAGAGTTTGACCAGAGCCGAAGCGAGCGATTCGGGATCGCCACTGAGAGAGCAGGCAAAATCGTCGGCCTGGCGTTCATGGCGCCGGGAAGACCAGCTCGACAGCGGGGTTGATGGAAACAGAACGATCGAAGCGGCAAAGGACAGCAGAACGAACTGGGCGGCAAAAGAAACCGGCGCCATTTCGAACAACCCGGGCACGCCTCCCCACTCGATCAATCGCCAGGCGGCATAAAGGCCTGCCAGGGCGGCGCATTCCACCATGAGCAGACGCTTGAAAATGTGCCGTTTTTTCCAGTGCCCTACCTCATGGGCGAGAATCGCGAGGATTTCCGACTCGCCCATCTGCTCTAACAGGGTATCGAACAACACGATTCTCTTCACCCGGCCGATACCGGTGAAATAGGCGTTCGAATGGCGGCTTCGCCTTGAGGCGTCGACCTGAAAGACCCGGCTGACCTGCAGTCCGGCCCGCTGCATCAGCTCCCGAATCGACTCCTCGAGACTTCGCTGGCGGATCGGTTCGAATTTGAAGAAGAGCGGCTCGATCACGTACGGAGAGAGGTACATCACCAGCAGGGTAAAGGCGGCGAAGCAGCCCCACCCCCAGAACCACCACAGATCGGGACTGGACTGGACCACCCAGAACCCGGCTCCCAGCAGAAGCCCGAGCAGAATCGAGGAGACAAGCAGTCCCTTGCCCAGATCGGCCAGCCACAGTCCGATGGTCATATTGTTGAAACCGTAACGGCTCTCGACCACAAAGTTGCGGTAAAGACTAAAGGGGATACCGATGACCGTCTTGGCCAGCTGCAGCCCGAAAGCGAACAGGATTCCGGAAACGATAAAGGAGTCGGCCAGCGAGGCGATCCACTGATCGTACAGGGGCAGCCAGCCGCCAAAGATAAAGACAAGCAGCAGCAGGCTGTCCACGGCCGACTCGACCAGCCCGACCCGGTTCAGGGCAAGGGTGTAGTCCGATATCCGGGCCAGGTCCTGCCGGTCAACCGCCCCTTCGAACCCGGGAGGGACCGAGCCCCCATGCCGCTTGAGGTGGCGGAGATTGAGAACCTGCAGAAAATAGCCCGCAGCAAGAACCAGGAGATAGAGAAAAAAAAGCGTCCATTTCATGAAGGCATGATACCCGAGAATGACTGCCGGGTCGAGCGCCTATTCTCCAGCCACATCGGCTCGACATCCGCTTGCGAGCTCCAGCCCGACAGCCCGAAAAAAAGAAACTCCTAATTTTCTTGCGCAATGCCGTCATTTTCTGCTTAACTTAGAAGAATTCGTTCCCGACCGACCAAATGACTTAAACCTGAATCCGTGAGTTCTGATCGGGCAATAACGCAAATCAATTGACCTGCCTAAGCGTTCAAATAATCACCGACGAACCTATGGGTGCGCCTCAGATTTTTTGAAACACTTATTCAGGCCAGCACTTACGCTCTTTTCCCACCCTGAATTCACGGATCCAGGTTATATTGAACAAGAGGAAAACCCATGCACCGCGAAACCGCCTGCGCTCGGCTTCTCGTTGTCATCGCCTGCCTAATGGCACTGATCATCACCTGTCTCTCCCCCCCCTCCTCCCAGGCCTCGGACCTGGGGCTCGTCGAGGCCGACTGCCGATGCTGCCACGGCGCGAGCCTGGCCGACCGCCACCACCTGCTGGTTCCGGAGAGCGGCCTTGAGTGCCTGGACTGCCACGCGCTGACGTTCAACAACACCACCTTCCAGTACGACGTCGCCGTGCTCCGGGACTGCCTTCAGTGCCATACCGGCTCCCTGGCCGACCGCCACCACCTTCTCGCACAACCGGGCGGCTACGAATGCCTCGACTGCCACGCCCTCGTTTTCAATCCCGAGTCGTTCCAGTACGACACGGTCTTCAACTTTTTCTGCGAAGCGACAACGCCCCCCCCACCCACGCCTGTCGCCACAGTCACCGGCACGGTGAGCGATCAGAACGGCGGCGGCCTGGCCTGGGCAACCGTCACCACAGAGGACGGCAGCAGCACCGCCCTGACTTCGGAAACCGGCGACTACCAGTTGACAGACATACCGGCCGGCGTCCAAACCCTGGTTGCCAACCTGGACGGCTATGACAGCGAACAGCTGTCGATCTCGGTCTCGGCACCACTGACCTCATCGGTGAACTTCACCCTGACCCGGCAGCCTGCCGAGATCTGCGGCGACGGGCTCGACAACGACGATGACGGCCTGGTCGACTGCAGCGATCCCGACTGCGGTACCTCCAGCGCCTGCCTCCCCGTTCCGGCAGAAAGCTGCAACGACGGCGTTGACAACAACGGCAACGGCCTGGCCGACTGCGACGACCCGGACTGCAGCACCACCAGCGCCTGCCTGCCCCCGCCGGTGGAGATCTGCGGCGACGGTTTCGACAACGACGGCAACGGCCTGACCGACTGCGACGACGACAAGTGCGCCAGCCACAGCGCCTGCCTGGGCGTCGCTGAGACAGAGCGTTGCGGCAACGGCATCGATGATGACAACGACGACAAAATCGACTGCGCCGATGACGAGTGCCTCGACGATCCCGCCTGCAGCGTGGCCGCCCCTATCGAGTTCTGCGAAAATATTTTCGATGACGACAACGACGGGCTGGCCGACTGCCAGGATCCCGACTGCCGCAACGACAGCGTCTGCCTGAAGGCTGAAATAGTCGAAATCTGTGACAACGGCATCGATGACGACGGCGACGGCAGGGTCGACTGCAGGGACCGGGACTGTAAAAAAGATCGCAACGTCTGTAAGCGCAAATTCGCTTTCGGGAAACGGCAGAGGCAGGAGAAATGGGACGAGCTGCGTTTTAAATCCAAGGGGAAAAAGTGGCTTGATCGTTCAGCCCGGAGATAGGGCATTC
Organism: uncultured Desulfuromonadales bacterium; assembly: GCA_945787285.1. Lineage (GTDB taxonomy): Bacteria > Desulfobacterota > Desulfuromonadia > Desulfuromonadales > Trichloromonadaceae > CALZIC01. The sequence continues at coordinate 3,558 of CALZIC010000038.1, read as the reverse complement.
CCCCCTACCACAGCCCGGGATCGGGCGGCCTGCGGCTTTCGCCCTCGTTGGTCACCCGGATGGCGCTTGCCCCTTCCACCGGGCATTTGGTTTCGCAGATACCGCAACCGACACAGCGCTTTTTCACCACCACCGGCTGCTTGACGCGCTTGATCTCCCCTTTAACCAACACCTCTTTTTCCTCGAAAATGATCGCTTTCTCCCCGGTCGGGCAGTGCTCCTCGCAGACCAGGCACTCTTCGGCCCGGGCATAGGGCAGGCAGCGGTTCTTGTCGAACACGGCGATGCCGATCACCGCCTTGTGCTTTTCGTCGAGTGTCAGTTTTTTAAGCGCGCCGGTGGGACAGACCTGCCCACACAGGGTGCAGTTGAACTCGCAGTAGCCGATGCGGGCCATCAGCAGGGGGCTCCACAGCCCGGCCGCCCCGGCTTGGCCGAAGGCCGGGTGCAGGGCGCCGCCGATGCAGACCTTCATGCACTCGCCGCAGCGGATGCAGCGGCGCAGAAACTCCGCTTCCTCCACCGCTCCCGGCGGCCTCAGCAGGTACGAGTTCTGCCGGTAGCTGGCCGGGGCAATCCCCATCACCGGAGCCGCCAGGGCTCCGCAGGCCACCGAGGCCACCAGGTTCCGCCGCGAAAGATCAACCCCCCCTTGAGAAGTCCCCTTCCCCCACGAAAAGCTCACCCGCTCCCGCTCACAGTAGGAGGTGCAGTCGAGACACAGGATGCACTCGGACGACCGGTGACCCTTCCCTTCGACCGTCGCCATCCGGCACTTCTCGGCGCAGACCCGGCAATCGGCGCATAGCCCCTTCGGGGTGCGGCTGAGCAGCGCGCGCTGGGAACAGATCCCGAGCAGAGCGCCTAAGGGGCAGAGATTCTTGCACCAGAAGCGGCGCTCCACCTTTTCAAGGAGCAGCAGAGCGATGAAGACCCCGAAGGTGAACAGCGACAAGGTGAAAAACGGCTGGCGGAAGGCCATCAGGTAGCTGCGGAAAAAGTCGTACGAACCGTTGACCGCCGCCGAGACCAGCGGCACGTCATGGCGGTAGAAGAAATCGAACAGGCCGTTGGCACCTAGATTGTAAGCGGGGTAGAGACTCAGCGTCAGCGAACGCAGAAAGATGCTCAAGGGGTCGAACAGACCGAACAGCTGAAGACCGAAAAGGGCAGCGGCGCACAGGGCCGCCAGCAGAAGATACTTGACCTTGCGCCAGGCCGAAGAGACAACCCCGGTTCCGCGGCCCAAAAGCTTTCCGCAGCCGTCGAGGGTTGTGCCTAAGGGACAGACCCAGCCGCAGAAGAACCGCCCGGCCAGGGCGGTCACGGCGACCAGCACCAGCGCCGGCCAGAGCAGCCCCCAGCCGAAGTCCCCCGGAGCGAAGGCATCGGCCAGGGCCGCCAGCGGATCGAGGCGAAACAGCAGGCTGACCGGATAGGGGAGCTCGTCCTCGCCGCGATATTCGGTCTGCATAAAGAGCCAGAGAAAGCCGAACAGGCAGGCCACCTGGGTCGCCAGGCGCCATTGTCTCAAAGAGAAATTCCGCTTCAAACCATCTGCACCCGGGACAGATCCATGACACCGAGCCCGCGGCGCGCCCCGGTCACGATGGTCGGAATCTGGGCGGGCTGAAAACCGAACAGGGTCGCCGCATAGCTGTCGGCTGCCACGATATCGGGGGAAGCGACCAGGGTATTCAGAACCCGTACATCCTCCAACCGCCCCCCGGAAGGCCCGTTGTTCACCAGGATGCGGGTGGCGTCGATCAGCGTCAGGTCGGAATGGACCACGCTGTTGATATCAGAGAGGCACTCCTCGATATGACGATGCAGATCGCCGCGGTCGCCGCCGATCACCCCCATGAGGTTTTTCATTCCCAAGGTCAGGGTCGAGATGGAATGATCCTTGGCGATCGGCAGGTTGATGAAGCGGTCGGCTTCGACCGCCGGACGGTAAAACGACCACTGTTTGAGCCGGGCGCCGTTTTTAATGGCCAGATCGCGATAGGCCCTGCGGTCCATATGCTCGACAGTCGCCTGCTTCGAGCCGAGCGACTCGACGGCCTCCTCGATACCGCTTCGCCGGTAACAGCGGCGAGGGTCGTTGCAGGTGCGGTCGAAAACCTGCACCTTCCTGGCACCGGCCTCCAGGCACAACTCAACGACGGTTCTGACCACCAGCGGGTGGGTTTCAACGACAAGGGCCGGGATATCTGTCCCCTTGCGCACGGCCACCGGCGGCGCGCCACCGGCATGGGCCATGGCCGGCATCAGCTCAATCACCGGCAGGCTGCCAACAGCCGCCGTGGCAACGGCAGCCTGAAGGGAATTCTTGATAAATTGACGCCGATCCATGATTCCACCTCCTAGTCCAAAGGAATCGGTACGCAAACACCCGGCCATCAAATGCTTTATCTAAGCAATGGTACGGTCTCGCACGAAAATGTCAACAGACCGCTGGCGGCCGACGTATTCAGGCGAAGAGGTCTCAAACGCCATACGAGAGTGAGGGGCCGCCGTACCTTTTCACTTGTTGAAAAGCCCCACGCTGTGTTCGGCGGGATGTCATTGGATATTATTTGCAGGGCCTGCGCTGATTTGATGAGAGCCTTCCATTGCCGGGGGGGGGAGGAGGCGAAGAGATTCCTATGAATCTTTCGGAATAACAACGCGACAACAGTTATAGTTTCCAACAGCGAACTTAAGCCGGAATATTGTCAAAAAGGGATTGTCGGCTATGCAATCTTCAAGCATAGAAACGAACTTTGGCTTAGTTGGAGCGTTGTTTTCAAAATTAAAATCCGCCAGAGTTCCTGCGATATGATCCGGGGGGCTACTCCCTTCGCCATCCCCCACAACTCCAGTCTCACTCGCTTCTGGAACTCCAAACACAATCTGAGTGCAAGAACTGTTCAATGATCCTTTTTCACATAAACCATGGTGATATATATCAAACAGTTCAGCCGCCAGGGTGTCATAAGAGTCTATGATTTTGTCTCTGTCCGAAAACCAACCAACGATTCTTGCTTTTGAATATTTTGTGAGAAGAAAACTGATGTAGGCTGCCAACAATGAAATAAGCATCACATCACGAAAAAGTCGATAATTGGCGGACTTCTTACCCAAAAGACTTTGCGCCTTATTTATTTTTTTTTGAATTAATTTGTAATCGTTTAAATTTCTTTGAGAAATCCTGCTCCAATCCTCTAGCATTTTATTTGTATCATCAAATATCGTATCAACAACGTGTCGGTCCTTCATATTCTCTCTTCGGGTCAAGCCCTTTCTTGTGCCAAGGATGAAACTTAAATGAAACAATCTTTTTTCTTTAAGGTATGAAATGAGATCGGGTCTGATTCTTTTTATTTTATTGATGTCTTTAGGCTCTAGCGAAATAAACCTGCTACTTATTTCATCAGGACAGGTGTCATAAGGCATAATCGTAAATGAAACTACATCATTCGGCTTATTTTTGTTGCCGATACAATAGTCACTGCAAATGAGCCATTTTCCATAAAAAGGCTTGCTGCATAGATAGCTTTTGAAATCGCCCAAGGC
>CALZIC010000037.1 GCA_945787285.1 uncultured Desulfuromonadales bacterium | reverse complement strand
CAGGAGGGCAACTGTCTGAGCGAAGCGAGTTTTGCCCTCCCGCAAAACGTCTGCGCAGCGGAGGGAACCCGAAGGGCAAGGAGCGGGGTGCCCTTTTTCTGCTTACTCTTTTAGGGCAAGCAAAAAGAGTAAGGCGGCGTTCGGGGCCGCAACCTCGCGGTTTAAAGGTTTTGGGATTTAACGTATTAAAGTCAGAAAGGAAACAAACTTGTCGGAACTGCGCTGGGATCCACTGAAAACCACCTGGGTCATCATCACCACCGAACGGGGCCGCCGGCCGCGCGACTTCATCCTCGAGCGGGAAAAGATCTCCATGGCCGCCTGCCCCTTCTGCCCGGGCAAAGAGGATAAAGCCCCCAACGAACTCTTCGCCATCCGTCCCTCCGGCAGCCCCGCCAACACCCCCGGCTGGCAGGTGCGGGCCATCCCCAACAAGTACCCGGTGCTGCGCATCGAAGGGGGGCTCGACAAGCGGGGCGAGGGGCTGTACGATGTCATCAACGGCATCGGCGCCCATGAGATCATCGTCGAGACGCCCCACCACGAGCGGCACCTCGGCGATCTGTCCATCGCAGAGATCGCCCAGGTCCTCAAGGCCTACCGGGCCCGGCTGCTCGATCTGCGCAAAGATTCGCGGTTCCGCTATATCCTGGTCTTCAAGAACCACGGCGTCGAAGCCGGGGCGAGCATCCCCCATGCCCACTCCCAGGTGATCGCCCTGCCGATCACCCCCAAGGTGGTGACCACCAAGCTGCAGGTCTGCCGCGACTACTACGACCGCAAGGAGCGCTGCCTGATGTGCGACCTGATCGACCAGGAGCGCCGCGACGGCAAGGGGATCATTCGTGACGACGGGCACTTCGTGGTCTACGCCCCCTTCGCCTCGAGCTCCCCCTTCGAGATGCGCATCGCCCCCTTGCGCCACAGCCACGACTTCGCCCTGCTCAGCGACGCCGATCTCGAGCGACTGGCCGAAACCCTGAAGGACACCCTGGCGCGCCTGAGCGCCACCCTGCGCGACCCGCCCTACCATATGGTGCTGCACAACGCGCCGCCGATGCACCCGCGGATGGGCAAGCCGGGCTACTGGGGTTCGCTCCCCTACGACTACCACTGGCATATCGAGCTGGTGCCGCGCCTGACCAAGATGGCCGGATTCGAATGGGGGACCGGTTTCTTCATGAACCCGACGCCGCCCGAAGAGGCGGCGCGCTTTCTGCGCGATGCGGATTTGTCGGAAGAGGGGTAGGTTGGGTCGGACGAAACCCAAAACCCAATCGACCTTTACCACGGGGAACACGGGGGAAACCGACGTTAAATCCTTTGTTCACGACCACCATTCTCATGTCTCCCGGAATGGTTATGCCTTGGTGGGCGCAGCCCACCCTGCGGAGGCCTCCCTCCAGGCACCTGTTCGAGGCCACAATGAACCGTGGAGGAACAGCGCTATGGGGCCCGAAAATGTATAGGGCCCCGGTTTTCCTTGCCACGAAGCGCCTCCCTGGTTTCCAGACGCCGCCGGCGATTTGGAATTCTAGAAGGCCCGCAACAGAGATGCCCCCCGCAGGGGAGAGGCACTTTTTGCTTACTTTTTGTTGCCGCCTGGACAAAAAGTAAGGCGTCTGGCGGGACGCGACCCGCCGGTTTTGTTTCTGTTAAACCAAAACGACAATAACTCAGGAAAATCCATGGCAGTCTCAGACCCACAAGTAAACCGTTACTTTCCCCTTTCGATACAGATCTCCTCCGGAGCCTGGAGCGAGCTTGCGCTGAATCCCCGCGCCACCCTCGAATCGACCGCCGCCCCCCTTTTCCGGGTGCGCCAGGTGGCGCTGGCCCTGCAGCAGAAACACCCTGCGAAGCCGGTACGGGCGGTCGAGCTCAACCTGCTGGCGATACTCAACCGCTCTCTGCGCTACATCGCCGTTCATTACCTCGATGTGCGCGGCTGCACGGTCGACCTCGATCAGGCGACCATCGCCGACAAACAGGTCACCCTACCGAGCCTGCGCCCGGTACAGGAGAACTTCGTCGGCCTCTTTCCCCCGGCTGAGCTGTGGCGCGGCAAACAGTCCGAGGAGTTTCTGGCCGGCAAAAACGGGCGCCGCAACCGCAGGGACACCATCGTCGAACTCTTCCTCCTCGCCATCCAGAACGGCAACCGGGCCGTAGCCCCCTTCCGGCCGCTCTTCGACGACACCGAACTGCACCAGCGCTGCCGCTACCGGCAGGCCCTCGCCGTACTCGACCGCCACCTCGAGCAGGAAGAGATCCCCGGGCTCTTCGGCGGCTCCCTCCTCGAGCTGCTCGAGGCGCCGATCAAGGCCTCGCCCGACTCGCTGGCCGGGCAGCTGGGGTACATCCAACAGCAGTGGGGGACGATCCTCCCCGAAGACCTCCTCGAGCAGCTGGTACTTGGCTTCGACATCCTGGCCGAGGAGAACATGCAGCGAGGATTCGGCGGCGGTCCCCCGCAGGTCCCCGATTTCAGCCACGGATTTGCCGAGCACGAGCCCCAGGCCTTTTCCCCCGACACCGACTGGATGCCCAAGGTGGTGCTGATCGCCAAGACCATCTACGTGTGGCTCGACCAGCTCTCCAAGCGCTACGACCGCCCCATTCACCGTCTCGACGCCATTCCCGATGAGGAACTCGACCGCCTGGCCGGCTGGGGTTTCAACTCGTTGTGGCTGATCGGCCTGTGGGAGCGCTCGTCCGCCTCGCTGAAAATCAAACGGATCTGCGGCAACCCCGAAGCCGAAGCCTCGGCCTATTCGCTCTACGACTACACCATCGCTGCCGACCTCGGCGGCGAAGAGGCCCTGGCCCGCCTCGAGGAACGCTGCACCCGCCGCGGCATCCGCCTGGCCAGCGACGTCGTCCCCAACCATACCGGGCTCGATTCACGGTGGATGCGCGAGCACCCCGACTGGTTCATCCAGGCCGACCATCCCCCCTACCCGGCCTACCGGTTCAGCGGCCCCGACCTCGCCGATGACGGAGCGGTCACCGTGCAGATCGAGGACGGCTACTACGACAACAGCGACGCCGCGGTGGTCTTTCGGCATCAGGACCATCACAGCGGCCGGGTCCGCTACATCTACCACGGCAACGACGGCACCCACATGCCGTGGAACGATACCGCCCAGCTCAACTACCTGATCCCCGAGGTGCGCGAGGCGATGATCGGCACCATCGTCGGCATCGCCCGGCGGTTCCGGGTGATCCGCTTCGATGCCGCCATGACGCTGGCCAAGAAGCATTTCCAGCGCCTCTGGTTTCCACTGCCCGGCGATGGGGGGGGCGTCCCCTCGCGGGCCGAGTACTCGATGACCAAGGGCGACTTCGACCGGGTCTTCCCCGTCGAATTCTGGCGCGAGGTGGTCGACCGGGTGGCGGACGAGGTTCCCGACACCCTGCTGATCGCCGAGGCGTTCTGGCTGATGGAGGGGTACTTCGTCCGCACCCTGGGGATGCACCGGGTCTACAACAGCGCCTTCATGAACATGCTCAAGCTCGAGGAGAACGCCAAGTACCGCAAGGTGATCCGCAACATCCTCGAATTCGAGCCGGGCATCCTGCAGCGCTACACCAACTTCATGAACAACCCCGATGAAGAGACCGCGGTGGAGCAGTTCGGCAAGGCCGACAAGTACTTCGGCGTCGCCATTCTGCTCGCCACCATGCCGGGGCTGCCGATGTTCGGCCACGGGCAGATCGAGGGGCTCAAGGAAAAGTACGGCATGGAATACCGCCGCGCCTACTGGGACGAGGAGGTCGACCAGGCCTTCGTCCACCACCATGAAAACCAGATCTTCCCCCTGCTGCAGAAGCGCTACCTGTTCAGCGGCGCCGAGCAGTTTAACCTCTACGACTTCTGGTGCGGCGACTTCGTCAACGATGACGTTTTTGCCTACTCCAACGGCGTCGGCGAGCAGCGCGCGCTGGTCGTCTTCAACAACCGCAACGCCTGCACCGCCGGGCGTATCCACTATTCGACCGAGCGCCTGACCGGCTCCGGAGACGGCCTCGAGGCGACCTCGCTCGGCCTGGGGCTGGCGGTGCGCAGCGGCGAACGCTGGTACGTCCGCTTCCGCGACCACCGCAGCGGCCTCGAATACCTGCGCACCGGGACGGAACTCATCGGCGAGGGGATCTATCTCGAACTCGGCCCCTACGAGTACCACGTCTTCCTCGACTTCTGTTCGGTGTACGACGAAGACGGTGCCTGGAACGAACTGTACCGCCGCATTGGCCACGCGCCGGTGAAAAACCTCGACCGCGAACTACGCAAGATCCGCTTCCGCCCCATCGCCGACGCCTTCCTCGCCCTGGTCGAGCCTGAGAGCCTCGATGCGCTGATTCCGCTCCTCACCTCTCCGGCCAAGGCCCGGCGACAGTCGCCCGAATATCTCGCTTTCAGCGAGCGGCTCACCCGGTTTGCCGAAACCCTCTCTCACTTCGCCCAACCGGCCGGCCCCACCACCGACCTGGTCGAGTCGATCCTGCGCCAGCTCGAGGATCTCGCCCCCCTGGCCGCTTTGAGAAGCCGCCGCAAAATCGAGCGCCAGGCCCTCGACCACCTGAAGCCCCTGCTCAACCCGGCGGGCACCGGCCCCTTGGCGCAGGTGCTGGTCCCCTATATCATCTGCCACCGCCTGGCCGGTCCCTACCAGGGGACCGAAATCACCCGGCGCAGCGCCTTCTGGTTCGACGAATTTCTGCTCGGCGACGCCCTGCAGGTCGCTTTCGCCCGGCAGGACGACGCACAGCCGCATCAATTGGCCGGCTGCCTGATCCGCCACCAGGAATACTGGCTCCCCGGGCGGCATCGCCAGGACGTCAGCGGCCTCTTCGCCGACCCCGAAACCCACGGCTACCTGCTGGTGAACTGGCACGAAGGAACCCGCTGGTTCAACAAGGAGCGCTGGGAATCGCTGCTCGACGGCCTGCTGGTGGCCGCCGCCCTTGCGGCCATCGAAACCTTCAGGGACTCGCCGCAGCAGCTGCTGACCCACCTGGGCCTCAGCTTCGAGCGCCTGCAGACCGCCCGCCGCAGGGCGCTGCTTGCCGGCTACAAGGTCGACGCCCTGCTCGAGCTCTACCGCAAAGCCGCGCCGCTCACACCGGGACGGAAGAAGGCGCGGGCCGATCAGAAGCTGAACATTCTGATGGTCTCCTCCGAGGTCACCCCCTTCGCCAAGAGCGGCGGACTGGCCGACGTGGCCGGCTCGCTCCCCCGGGCCCTGCACGCCCTGGGCCACGATGTGCGCATCATTCTCCCCTACTACCGCACAATCACCGGGCGCGGCGAGACGCTGCAGATGCAGGTTGCCACGGCCACGGTCGCCGTCGACGGCCAGCCGCGCCAGGCGGTGCTGCACCAGGGACAGCTCGACGGGGTGCCGGTCTACTTCGTCGACCACCCGGACTTTTTCGACCGCGACGAGCTCTACGGCTCGGTCGAGGGAGACTACTGGGACAACGCCCAGCGCTTCGGCTTCTTCTGCCGGGCAGTTCTCGAGCTGATGCCGAAAATCGGCTTTTGCCCCGACGCGATGCACCTCAACGACTGGCAGACCGGCCCGCTGCCGGCGCTGCTGCGCTCCGAATACCGGGACGACCCGTTTTACGCCGGCACCGGCACGCTGATGACCATCCACAACCTCGGCTACCAGGGGCACTTCCCCCTGCACCTGCAGCGCGCCCTCGACCTCGATCCGGCCCTGCTTGACCCCAACGGCCTCGAGTACCACGGCAACATGTCGTTTCTCAAAGGCGGACTGCTGTTCGCCGATCTGCTCAGCACCGTCTCCGAAACCTACTGCCGCGAAATCCAGGAGCCGCAGATGGGCATCGGCTTCGACGGCATCCTGCGCGCACGCAGCGTCGACCTCTACGGCATCCTCAACGGCCTCGACGCCCGGCAGTGGAACCCCGCCCTCGACCCCGCCCTGCCCTGCAACTTCTCGGCAGACAGCCTCGATAAAAAGGCCGCCTGCAAGGAGGCGCTGCAGCGAGAACTCGGCCTCCACATCGCGCCGCACACCCCGGTCGTCGCCATGATCACCCGCCTGGCCACCCAGAAGGGGCTCGACATGGTGCAGGCGGCCTGGGACGAGATGATGCACCGCGACATCCAGTTCGTTCTGCTCGGCACCGGCGAAAAGCACTACATGGACTGGTTCGCCGCCCTGCAGGAGCGCTACCCCGGCAAGGTCTCCATCAACCTCTCCTTCGACGACGACCTCTCAAGACGCATCTACGCCGGCAGCGACATGTTCCTGATGCCGAGCCACTACGAGCCGTGCGGCCTCGGTCAACTCATCGCCCTGCGCTACGGGGTCATCCCCATAGCCCGTCGCACCGGCGGGCTCGCCGACACCATCAGCGACCCCTGGGACGACCCGCTGCAGCCCAACGGCTTTCTCTTCAGCGACACCTCGGCCGAGGCCCTGCTGCACACCCTCGACCGCGCCCTCGGCCAGTTTGGCGATCTGGCGCAATGGAGCAAGATGGTGCACCACGGCATGACCCAGGACTTCACCTGGACCCGTTCCGCCGAAAAATACCTGGAGCTCTACCGCAAGGCGATGGAGAAGCGGTATGAACAGCGAGAAGGATGAGCTGAAAGAGACAGCGGACCAGCAGCCCGGGGAAGAAACGGCTAACGGGCCGCGCTTTCCCGAACTGCTGGAGCTGCAGGAAGAGATCGAACGACGCATCCGCGACAACCAGCGCTTTCTCGACCGGTTTCTCGATGAAGATTTTGTCGATGAGATGGAACTGGAGGAGGAAGAAAAAGACGGGGAGGACGAAGACGGGGACTAGGGACTGCGGGTTCGGGGCTGGGGGATGGCGGCCTTCCGCTATGGACCGGTCTAAAACCGAGGGGTTGCGCCCCCTCTCGACGCCGTACTCTTTTTGCTTGCCCTAAAAGAGTAAGCAGAAAAAGGGCACCCCACTCCTTGCCCTTCGGGTTCCCTCCGCTACGCAGACGTTTTGCGGGAGGGCAAAAACTCGCTTCGCTCGAACAGTTGCCCTCCTGTTTCGCAAAACGCCCACTCCGCTGCGGCGGCGTCACAGGGGGAGGGGAGGGGCAGGGCAATGCGCAGATATAGAGGCATTATTCACCTGCAACCAGGTGACTCAAATTCCCCGCATCGACATGCCCCAACCTCGCCACCCGCCCGAGGGTGGCACAAAGCTCCCCATGTTCCGGGTGCTCCGGCAAATGCACCGCCCTTCTTCGATATTCCTCCCGCCTGAACGTCCCCCAGTTGACCAGCTGACTGAAATAGACGGCAAAGCCGTGACGTGCGCCGAGTTCGGCAAAAGCCGGAATTTCGCGGAAGTTGTTGTGCTGAACCACAAAGCTGATCTTCACCTCGATCGGCAGGCTCTGCAGAAAGGCCAGGTTGTCGAGCAGCCGGCTGAAATCCCCCCCTTTTCTGTTTTCTGCATAGGTTGCTGCGGTTGCGGCATCGATCGATATCTCCGCCTTGTTGACCAGGGAGTGCAGGGCCGGCAGGGCGTTCCAGGTCTTCTCATCCCACAGCTGGCCGTTGGTGTGCAGATGCACCTGCTGCAGGCGGGGATAGGCTTCGGGGGCGAGCCCTTGCAGCAGGCGACGGTAGGTGGGGCTGCCGAAGGGGTCGCCGAAGCCGCTGACGATCAGGGTTTCCACGTGCGGAGCGGCTTCGGTGCGGATTCGCTCGGCAATCGCCTCGGCCCGCTCAAGCGCCTCGCCCTGGGCGATGGTGATGTCCTGGCGGCAGCTCGGGCAGGCCAGGTTGCAGCTGTGGTCAAAGCAGAGGTTGAGGGTTTTGGGGCCGTAGGGGAGGGTGCCGAGCGATCGGCCGATCGCCCGGGACGTTTCGGGATTGGCCACTTCGCCTGCCGCCATCACCGGAGGCGTGCGCGAGGCCAGACGCGGACAGCGTTTGCGATTGCAGTACTGGAACGAGCCGTTAAGGACGGTCTTGCGGATGGCGTGGGCCACGGGGCTGTTCCACACGGTTTCGATCGGGTCGGTGAGGAGATTCCCGATGGGGGTCTTCAGCCATGCCGGACAGCAGGTGAAGACCCGGCCATCGGGATGAATCTCGAACCACTCGAAGGGGTGGGTGCAGATGAGCTGCCCCTCCAAGGGGCGTTTGCGTGACATGAGAGGTTTCTGGTCCTAGTCTGCCTGAAGGGTGGTGTAGAGAATCGACTCGCCGCGGCGGATCAGAAGCCGCAGGACGTCCCCCTTGTCGGTTTTGGCGACCGTTTTGCGGAAGTCGGCCGCATCTTTAATTTCATTGCCGTTGACTTCAAGGATCACGTCGCCGTGGTTCAGGTTGGCCTTGGCCGCCGGACCGTCACGGTCGATGCCGGTGATCAGCACGCCGTCGCCCGTCTCAAGGTTGAAGCGGCGCATGACTTCCGGCGAGATGTCGACGACGGTCAGGCCGAGCTGGCCGCCTTCGGAAGTGGTCACCTCCGTCTGCTGTTTGGCGTCCTTGAGCTGGCCGACTTTGACCTTGAGCTTTTTCTCCTTGCCGTCGCGGAAGATGGTCATCCGCACCTTCTTGTCGACCGGGGTCGCCGCGACCAGACGGGGCAGGTCCTTCATGTCCTCGAGTTCCTTGCCGTCATAGCTGAGGATGACGTCTCCTCGCTTGAGGCCGGCCTGCTCTGCGGGGGAGTCCTTGACCACTTCGGTGACCAGGGCGCCGTACACCTTCTTGAGGCCGAACGATTCGGCCAGTTCCTCGCTCATCTGCTGGATGGAAACCCCGAGCCAGCCGCGCACCACGTGGCCGGTAGTTTTGAGCTGGGGGAGGATCTCCTTGGCGGCGTTGATCGGGATGGCGAAGCCGATGCCGGTGCCGCCGGCGACGATGGCGGTGTTGATGCCGACGACTTCACCCTGCAGGTTGAACAGGGGCCCGCCGGAGTTGCCGGGGTTGATCGAGGCGTCGGTCTGGATGAAATTGTCGTAGGGGCCGGCGCCGATCACCCGCCCTTTGGCCGAAACGATACCGGCGGTGACGGTCTGCTCGAGGCCGAAGGGGTTGCCGATGGCCATCACCCATTCGCCGATTTCGAGTGCTTCGCTGTTGCCGAGTTCGGCCACCGGAAGCTCCTCGCCGGTATCGATCTGCAGCAGGGCGAGGTCGAGCTTGTCGTCCTGCCCCTTGATGCTGGCGGTGAAGGTTCGCCCGTCGGTGAGCTTGACCTCGATTTCGTCGGCGCCGTTGACCACGTGGTCGTTGGTCAGAATGTAGCCGTCATGGGAGATGATGACGCCGGAGCCGAGGGACTTGGCTTTGCGGGGAGCCTGGTGGGGCATCCCCTCGAAAAAACGCTCGAAAAAGTCGTCGAAAAAGTCCTGGTGGGGCGAGCGCGGTCCGGGCCTTGAGGGGCGCTGAGATTTCACCGTCTTGGCGGTACTGATATTGACCACCGCCGGTTTGAGCTGCTTGGACAGGGTGACGAAGTCCGGCAGCGATGCGGAGAAGCCGCTCGCGGGCAGGGCGGTCAGCAGAGCCAGCACAAGGGCCAGGGGATAAAAACGGCGTCTGTTCATCTGTTCCTCCATTTAATGTGATGTCTCGTCGGTTTAAGCTTAACCCGATGGATGTATTTTTTACAGGCCGCTCAGGCGGTTTGGCCGAAGCCCAGGGTAACGCGCAAACCGGGGTCATTGTCGTTCAAATCGATGCTCGCCTGGTGGAGGGTCGCCACCGCCGCCACCAGGCTCAGGCCGAGGCCGTTGCCGGGGGTGGTGCGACTCTTTTCCAGGCGGAAGAAGCGCTGGAAGACCTTCTCCCGGTCTTCGGCGGGGATTCCGGGGCCGGTGTCGCTGATGGTGACCTGAGGTGCTCCCCCGGCGCTGGAGAGAGCCAGCGAGATGTCGCCATCGGCCGGGGTGTATTTGATCGCGTTGTCGACCAGGTTGGCAAATGCCTGGAACAGCAGGTCGCGGTCCCCCTGGACGGCTGTCGCCTCAGCCGTTTCGAGAGAGAAGCGAACTCCTTTCTCCTCAGCCAGCGGTTCGTAGAGCTCGGCCACGTCGTATAGCAGGGCCGCCAGATCGACCTCTTCGAAGCCCGCCCGGCGGTTTCCCGATTCGATGCGGCTGATGCGCAGCAGCGCCTTGAAGGTCGACAGCAGGCCGTCGGCCTCGGCAATCGCCATATCGAGGTGTTCGCGCTGAGGGCCTTCTTTACAGCCGGTTTCTTTGAGCTGTTCAAGGCGCCGGTGCAGTCGGGTCAGGGGGGTGCGAAGGTCGTGGGCGATATTGTCGGAGACCTGGCGCACCCCGTTCATCAGGTTCTCGATCTGGTCGAGCATGTTATTGAGGTTGTCGATCAACTGGTCGAAATCGTCGCCGCTGCTCTTGCCGGGGATGCGCCGGCTGAGGTCGCCGAACATGATCTCCCGGCAGGTTTCATTGATCGCCTCGATGCGGGTGACGATGCTGCGGCTCATCATGGTGCCGCCGACCAGCGCCAACACCCCGGTGATGGCCAGCCCCCAGCCGAGGGTGGTGATGATCAGGTGCTGGATCCTTTCGAGATCTTGAATGTCACGCCCGACCAGCAGATGAAATCCGCCCCTCAGCCGAAAGGCGCGCGCCCGGCCCTGGCGCCCCTTGCCGGTCTGTTCGAGCGTATCTCCGAGCCGGAAGGTGACCCATCCGTCCGGGGACTCGGGCACGTTGGGCCAGCGGTTGAGATTGCCGAGCAGCCGGTTCAGGGACGGGTCGGTAAGGAGGTACACCGATTCCCCCGAAGGGTTGCGGGCCAGCCGTTCGGAAATCAGCGCCGTCAGGCCGGCCAACCCGGCGATGTCGTAGCGTTCGGCCAGCCCGGTGATTTCCGCATCGATGGTTTCCTCGGTCTGCCGCACCATGTAGCCGGCTGTCGACCAGTAGATGAAACCGAGCAGAATCAGCACCGAGGTGCTGAACAGCGCCATGTAGACCAGGGCCAGGCGGAAACTCGAGTTGTGGATCAACTTAGACGTCTTCACGGACAACGTACCCGGCGCCGCGCACCGTGTGGAGCAGCGGTTTTTCGAAATCCTTGTCGATCTTGCCCCGCAGCCGGCTGATGTGGACGTCGATGACGTTGGTCTGGGGGTCGAAATTGTAGTCCCAGACATTTTCCAGCAGCATGGTACGGGTGACCACCTGGCCGCTGTGCCTCAGCAGGTACTCGAGGAGCCGGAACTCCCTCGGCTGCAGCTCGATGGTCTGCCCGGCCCGGCTGACCTTGCGGGTGAGCAGGTCCATTTCGAGGTTCCCCACCTTGAGGGCGGTCTGGGCCGTTTCGCTGTCGCTGCGTCGGACCAGGACTTCAAGTCGGGCCAGCAGCTCGGAAAAGGCGAACGGCTTGACCAGGTAGTCGTCCCCCCCAGCCCGCAGCCCTTCGACCCGGTCGTCCACTTCGCCGAGAGCGCTCAGTATCAGGGCCGGGGTGCTGTTTTGCGACGCCCGCAGGGTGCGGATGATCGCGAGTCCGTCGAGGCCCGGCAGCATGCGGTCGATGATCATGACGTCGAAGCTCTCCTCGAGGGCCATGAACAGGCCATCCTTGCCGTCATGGGCCGTTTGCACCATGTGCCCGCTTTCGCTCAGCCCTTTGCTCAGGTAGGCCGCGGTATCGGTATCGTCTTCTATTACGAGAATTCGCATATTTCCCTTTTCAATGGCGGAGTGGTCGTGGCTCATCGTTTCTGTCCGCCCCCCCGTCATTGTATCCGGAACTCCCTGTTTGGGCAATCCCGCTGCTGCCGGAGAGGCCGATGGTTGCGCCGAGCCGGCTGAGCTTTTGGGCCAGAACCAGCGCCTCGTCCATTTGCGCCACCGCTGCGATTTTCAGGTGGATACCGATATCGGTGCCGTATTCCATCTGCAGCCGCCGTACGAGGAGTTCGAAGTCCTCCCGGTCCTGCAGGATGAGCCGGCGCAGGTGCAGTCCGTTGATGACCAGATCCCCGGCACACCCGTTTTTCCCAATTTCGACAACAAGATCAACCTGGCTCATTGCGCGCTCCAATAATGGTCAGTCTCAACCCGTCAGGCTGAAGCTCCTGGGAGGCTGTCGGGTTTGACGGATCGTAACGAGAAATTGGATGTTCGAGACCAGATTTTCAAGAATTTGAGAGCGAATAGCCTGGCTATTTGTCGAAAATTGTCGAAGATATGGGCCGATCAGCCGATTTCGCAGTAGGTTCATGTTAAGCCTGACAGCCTCCCAGTTCGAAGGTGAAGTAGTCGGTGAGCAGAAGGCCGCCGGTGATCACCTCGATTTCGATGTGGCAAAAACCGCCAACCGCACCGTTCAGGTCGATGATGTAGCCCGCTGGGCCCTGGTGCGCCCGTGCCAGATTCTGGTTGCCCAGGGCATCTACGGCAGTGACGATCACCTGGGCGCCCGCAACCTTGAGACCGTCGGGGCCAAGCAGTTGCAGCACCAGTTCCCTGCCAGACACCCCGGTGGGGTGGCGATGGATCTGGTAAGAAAGGAGGTACCCTTCGCTCAGCAGGGTATGGACCGCCCCGCATGTGGTCTGCTGCTCCAGTTTTTCTATGGGAATCATTTTGTGTGCGTTGCAGGTCATGGAAAGAAGGTGTCTGGCAAGCTGTCGCATGGCATCTCCTGTTATGATGGAACCTTTCGAATGACCGCCGGATCAGGTGGTCTGCGAGAGGTCCCTTGATTGATGTCCATTATAATTGACGCCCATTACCGGCCCCTTGCCGGATCATTATAATTGACGCCCATTACCGGCCCCTTGCCGGATCATTACCGTTTGGAAAGGTTGGCCCTGTGCACGTGTTGCCTGCCTGCCTTCAATCGGCTATGATCACCGGTAAACGATATTTTTGCGAGGTGTTATGGAAAGAGAATTCTGGCGTGAGCGCTGGGCGCTTGGGGAGATCGGTTTCCACCGGAGTGCGACGCATCCTTATCTCGAACGGTTTTTCGACCGTCTCGAGGTTGGCCGCGGGGAAAAAGTCTTTGTCCCGCTGTGCGGGAAAAGTCTCGATATGCTCTGGCTGCGTCAACAGGGGGCCGGGGTGGTCGGTGTCGAACTGAGCGTCATGGCCGTGGAGGCCTTTTTCGCCGAAAACGGAATGGCCGTAGCGGGGCGGCCTGAAGGGGATTTCTCCCTCTATGAAAAAGAGGGCTTCAGCCTCTATTGCGGTGACCTCCTCGATTTTACTTCCGACTGCCTCAGCGGGGCGCGTGCCGTTTACGACCGCGCTTCACTGGTGGCCCTGCCGCCGGCCATGAGACGGCGCTACGCCGACCACATGGCGACCCTTCTTCCATCGGCCTCCAAAGTGCTGCTGATCGGCTATGGCTACGAGCAGGCGGAAATGGACGGTCCCCCTTTTTCTGTCCCGTACAGCGAAGTCGAGGCGCTTTTCGGCGAGCGTTTCGAAGTTGAATTGCTGGTCGAGGAAGACGCCCTGAAACGGCACCAGGGGCTCAAGGCCAAGGGGGTCACCGGGCTGAGCGAGTATGCCTGCCTGCTGGAGAGGAAATGATTCGAAACTCAGAAGGCAGAAGGCAGAAGGCAGAAGGCTGACCACTGACCACTGACCACTGACCACTGACCACTGACCACTGACCACTGACCACTGACCACTGACCACTGACCACTGACCACTGGATCCTAAAGAAAGCTGGCGTCGAGGGAGTCGGTGATTGCCAGTTCCTTCATTTTCAGGGCGATGCGGCGGCGAACCGCGGTGGGGATCTCGACATGCAGACAGAGTGTGTCCTCGCACAGTTTGCGGGCTTCGATCCTCTGCAGGGCGTTGGCTCCGGCGCCGGGGAGCCAGCGCAGGTTTTCGGCGGGCAGAAAGGTGCGCTCCTCGCCGGGCAGAAGGCTCTGCACTTCCTGGCGGGGATCGAAGGAGCGCCCCAGGATCTGCAGGCCTCCGAGCAGGGCAAGGTTGTATCCCCGGTGGGGGTCGGCGCAGAACTGGATATATATTTCCTGGGACAGGTCGCGGACGATGGCCAGCCCTTGGCGCAAACGAGGACCCGGGGTGATGTGGATGATCCCCCCGGTTTCCTGGATCTGTCCCAGCTCCAGCGGTTCACGGTAGGGCGGCAGGCCGCCCAGTCCGACCACCAGCCGGTAGTCGTCGCTGCTGGTGCCGACGCAGCCGTGGATGTCGATGATCAGGCCGGGGGGGGGGATCTCGAGGCAGGCCACATAGCGGCCGAGTCCTTCTTCGAGCTTGTAGCACAGCGGGTGCCCCTTGGCGTCGACGTAGGGATAGATCACGTCGATGTTGCTCGGGTTCAGCGGGATGTCCCACTCCCTGAGCTTTTCCAGGTTTTCGTCGGTCAGCGGCTCCCTGCCGGAAAATCCGAGGTTGATAATCGCCGACCCGCCCTTTCCGGCGCGCAGAAAGTACAGGGCCACATCGAGGGTATGGGGGTCGTAGGGGCCGTGACTTGCAGTAAGGAGCGGTTCGGTGTCCTCGGCAGGGGAGCTTTTGCGCAGCAGCAGCACGCCGCCGGCATGGTCCGGAAGGAACCGCGCTTCAAATCCGACCGGTTCCCGGCACGACTTCCAGCCGGTATCGTCGGCTGGGGTGGTGCCGAAAAACTCGATCAGAACCTTCTCGCGCCACTTGGAGACAAAACGCAGGGCGCGATCGCCCTGGCGGTAGTAGACCGAGTAGTCGCGGGGGTCGAGGTAGACCCTGATCGCCAGTTTCACCAGCAGCTGCCGATTGTAGTTGTTCTGGGTGGTCTTGAGCAGGCGCTCGGTGATTTCCTCCATCGCGGCAAAGGCCGATTCCGGAGGGGGGCAGGGGAGGAGTTCCACGTCTTTGAGGTGGCGATAGTCCTCCCGGCCGATTTCCACTTCGAGGCGATTGAGATGGCGCTTGAACGGGGCGGATTCGTCGACCGTAAAATTGCTGATGAAAAGGGACGATAGTGGTGGGCGACTGCCGGCCATGAAAGATTCTCCTCTGCAGTAATAAATCCATAATTACATACAGGAGGCGCCCGTGGCAATGGCTCCATTGCCTGTGGTCATTGTGGGGCAGGAAAGCAAAAGGCCGCCCGGTGGGGGCGGCCTTTATGGATCTTGAATAATATTTCGATCAGGGAACGGTATGGGAGAAGAATTGCTCGGGGGCCACGGTGAATTGCAGAGAGTCGCTCAACGAGAGGCCGATCGGCTTCATCAGCAAAATGGCCATGATGCCGATGATCAGAAAGGCGCCGGTCCAGTTCATCAGGGCGGTCAGCCACGCCCAGTCGGGCTCCTTACGATCCTTTTCTTCTTTGTCGTCTTCTTCGGACTGTTCGCGGGCCAGGGTTTTGGCCGCCTTGCGCATATAGTGGCCAGAACTCATGAACACCACCGCCGAAATTAGAAACTGCGGCATGGCCTCGATAGGGAGTTTGCCGGAGGCGAACATGAACCCGTAAAAGCCGATGGCACAGAAACCGAGAAGAATCAGATGTTGGCTCAGTTTATTACTATTCAACGGTCCCCTCCCTTGGCTAGATTTCTTTAAAATTAACCGCTGTTCTAAAATAAGTCAAGGAGTTCGTTCTGCATCGTCTCTTTTTAGGGCGACGTGGTGTTCTGGTAGCGTGTGGCCGTCTCGAAAAAAGTGTAATTCTGTTTTATTTTTCAGCCCTATTGTTTCGGGGCTGGCTGATCTCAGGCGGCGGGGCCTGGGCCCAGCAGGGCCGATAGGCAGTGATCGCGGAGCAGATGATGGCGGCAGTGGGGGGGGGGCGGGAGTGGAAAACGGACGAGAGGCCTGACTGTCCCTCAACAGTCAAGCCTCTTTTCCGTAACGTAAAAGGAGTAACGGTACGTTAATAAAGCAATGCTTGTTCCAAGTTGGTCTTGAAGGTTGAAAAAAAATAAAAAACGAAATGATAACGGGTTCATAGGTTGTTGTTCGGGATATCCAGCAAGGAGGCGGTTTTCTCATCGATTTGCACTATCGCGAGTCTGAGATGGTGCATTCCGACGGGGCCGTCGCCATGGAGGGGCTCCGATCGATATGAAAATATGGCGCTATTTCAGGGACCTGAGTCGTCGGAGGGTGCTTTTTGCAAAAAGACAAAGTCCAGTGGGGCATTTTTGCATTGGTGCGAAATGGGGCGGGGAAAAACGCCACCGGTTCAATGGTGGTGGAGAAAGGCCTTGTCAGGCTTTTTTGATCCCGCCCAGCGGGGCCACGGGGCGGCCGTAGATCTCGTTGACAATCTGTGCCGCACCGGTGTAAAGAGCCACCAGCCCACAGGCCATTCCCTGGTAACCCGCGATGGTTTTGAGGATGGGAATGGACGAGACTTCGGCGGCAGCCAGAAGAATGAAGAAGACGGTCAGCAAGCTGAAGACCAGTTGCAGGGCTCGGTTCAGGCGGAGGGTGCCGATGAAGAGCAGGGCGGAAAAAAGACCCCACATGGCCAGATAGGCACTCATCGCCGCCGGCTTGGGGGGGAGGCCGAAGCCGGTTCCCGGCAGAATGATGATTGCTACCAGTGACAACCAGAAGAGTCCGTAGGATGTGAAGGCTATCGTCCCGAAGGTGTTGTTTTTT
>CALZIC010000036.1 GCA_945787285.1 uncultured Desulfuromonadales bacterium | reverse complement strand
TGCAACGACCTTGCCACTCGTTGAATCCGGCGGAAAAAAGGATGTCCACCTCCCCGTCGAGCCGGTCGATCCACTCCCCCATGCCGAAAGCGATACACGGCAGGCTGTAGCCCCCCTGGCGGGCGGTGAAACGCAGGTGCCCTTCCCCCACCACCGAGGCCTGCTGCACCCGGATGCCGGTGGCGATAAAGGCGGGCTCGGGGTTGCCGGCCCCAAAGGGGGTCAGGGTTTCGAGCTCGGCCACGGTCTGGTCGTCGAGCTCCTCAAGAGCGATTTCGCCATCGTGGAGCAGGCTCGGCACCAGATCCTCGGGTTCGAGCAAACGGCAGGCCACCGACTCAAAGGACCGGGCGAAAGCGTCCACGTTAGCCCCTTCGACCGAAAGGCCGGCGGCAAATTCATGACCGCCGAAGCCCTGCAGGTGTTCACTGCAGCTGGCGAGCGACTCGTAGAGGTGGAATCCCTTGATCGACCGGGCCGAACCCTTGCCCCCTTGCTCATCGAGAGCGATCATCACCACCGGCCGATAGTAGCGCTCGACCAGGCGGCTGGCGACGATGCCGATGACACCGGGGTGCCAGCCCCGGTCGGCGAGTACGATCGACCGGGCCGCATTGTCCCCCTCTTTTTCCAGGCGGCTGATGGCCTGGGCGAGGGTGTCGGCCTCGATCTGCTGCCGCTCGCCGTTGAGCTGATTGAGAAAGGTCGCCGTCTTTTTCGCCTCTGTGTACGAAGAGCTCAGCAGCAGTTCGGCCCCCAGAGCCGCATCCTCGAGGCGTCCAGCGGCATTGAGCCTGGGGGCGAGTCGAAAACCGACGCTGCCGCAGCTCACCTGCTTGACCGCTGCGACCTCCTTGAGCGCCCTGACCCCGGCACGGTCGCCTTTCTCGAGCAGGCCGAGGCCGAAGCGGGTCAGCGTACGGTTGACCCCTTTCAAGGGGACGATGTCGGCGATGGTGCCGAGAGCGACCAGGTCAAGAGAGCGACGCAGATCCGGCTCGGGTCTTCGTTCAAAGCCACCCTGCTCCCTGAGCACCTTGCGCAGGGCGACAAGGAGAAAAAACGCCACCCCGACCCCGGCCAGCTCCTTAAACGGGAAACCACACCCGGGCCGGTGGGGGTTGATGATGGCAAAGGCCGCGGGAAGGGGATCGGGGGGCTGGTGGTGGTCGGTGACGATCAGGTCGAGGCCGAGTTCTGCGGCCAGGCGGGCTTCTTCGACCGCCGAAACGCCGCAGTCGACCGAGATCACCACCGATACGCCCTGTCCGGCGGCCTCCCGCAGGGCCTCGGCCGACAGCCCGTAGCCGTCTTTGAGACGCAGGGGAATATGGGCGAGACGCTGCACGGCGTTGTCCATGTCTTTGAACAGAAAAGGGTCGGGGAGCGAGGCCAGCCGGCTGCTGAGAAAATCGTGACCCTGCGCCGCGGTGAGGATGCCGCGCCGCGCCAGAGTGCCTGCAACCAGGGGACAGAGTCCTAGATCCCGCGCCAGCGCGCCGAGCACCTCGACCGAATCGTTCCCCGGGCGAAGCTGCCACGACCGTTTTTTTATCGGCTCCATGAAATACCTGCCTTTTCGATCAGATCAGACTCAAGAGGAAGATAGCGCACCTGTCCGAGGTACGGGTCGCGCCGGCCATCAAAAAACCGGCTTTCGATCAGCGCGCCGTCGATGGTCCCCCAGTAGTTGTGAGCAAGAAGGACGTCGTCAGGCACTTCTTCGCCAAGCACCACCTGGTAGTCCAGGCTGGAAAGAATGTTGTTGTACTCGATTCGGTAGTTTCTGGGAAAGGAGGTGAAGAAAAACGCCCGCCCGTTCTTTTCGAACAGGTTGCGGCGAACCACCGGAGACCCGAAATGGAACCGGACCCCGGCGCCGTTGTCGCGCAGAGTGCTGCTCTCAATCAGCATGTCGGTGGAAAAGAACCGAACGCCGACCAGATTTTTCTCAAACAGGCAGTTCTGGATCACCACCTTGGCGGACTGCTGACTGTGTACGGCGCTGTCAGCCTGGGTGAAGCGACAATACCTGAAGGTTGCGCTGGGGCTCTCGGTCAGGTTGACCGCCCCCCAGCTGCCGGGTGGGGCTGCCGGGTCGCGATGCCTGAAGACGATCGGCGCCTCGGCGGTTCCCTCGGCGCGGAGAACCCCTTTGACGATCAGCTCGCTGCCGGGAAAGTTGGGGTGGTCGACCAGAAGGTCGAGCTCGGGGGGGGAGGAGAGAAAAATGACCTCGGTGCCAGGGGCGATGGTCAGCGACGCCCCCTGTTCGACTATGACATCGCCGACCAGCATCACCCGCCCCTGCCAGAACAGGTCGCCCTGCAGGGGGCCCTTGACCGGCTGAGGCGCGGCCTTCAGACAACCGCACAAAGACAGCAGGAGGCTGACCAGCAGAAGCCTCCTGGCCAGCAAAAACAGTTCTTTTTGACACCTTTCTCAAGGTGCTGTTGTCGGCAATGACGCTACTTGGGTACCCTGAGAGTCGAACCGGAGCCCATCGCCTCCAGTTCCTTGCGGACACTGTCGGCGCCTGCCCCGGCCGGATCGATGGTGAGAAAGCGGGTCCAGGCTTCTTTCGCCTTGGCCGTATCCTGCAGGTCATAGCGGTAAACGACCCCGAGGTTATACAGGGACTGGCGATGGGTGGGGTCGACTTCATTGGCCTTCTGAAAGTTCTCGGCCGCCCGGTCGTACCAGCCGAGCCGGCGGAACATGACCCCCTGGTCGGTCAGTACGTTGGCATCGTTGGGGTTGAGCTCGAGGGCCTTGGTGTAGGCCTCGATCGCCTTGACCGGCTGATTCATGTCGAAATAGCCGTGTCCCAGCTCCACCCAGGCGTTGCGGTTGGCGGGGTCCCTGGCGACCATGTCCTCGAGCATGGGGATTTTCTGGGAAAATGCCGAACTCTGAACCCCACCGGGGCTGACCGAGGAGATTTCCTCTTTCTTCCCCCCCTTGCTCACCAGCAGCCCGACCAGCAACCCGACGATCAGGGCGACAACGAGAAAAAAGACCGTTTCCTTTTTCATACCTGATCTCCCTTCGCCTCGAGTTTAGCCGCCCTGCGCTCATCCCAGAAGATCAGCAGCGGGCTGGCGATGAAAACCGACGAATAGGTACCGACCACGACACCGATCAGCAGGGCGAAGGCAAAGCTGTGAATGACCCCGCCGCCGAAGATGAAGAGCGCAGCGACAACCATCAGCGTGGTGCCGGAGGTCAGGATGGTGCGGGACAGGGTCTCGTTGATGCTCCGGTTGACGATGGCGACAAAACCGTCCTTGCTGTGCTTGCCCATGTTTTCGCGAATCCGGTCATAAACGATGATGGTGTCATTTAGAGAATAACCGATAATGGCCAGAAAGGCGGCGATGATCGGCAGGTCGATCTCCATGTTGAACAGGGAGAAGACCCCCAGGGTGATGAGAACATCATGCACCAGGGCAAGAATGGCACCGACGGCGAAGCGGAACTCGAATCGCCAGGTGACGTAAAAAAGGATGCCGATCATAGCATAAACGATCGCCATGATCCCCTTCTCACGCAGGTCTTTGCCGACCTGGGGCCCGACCATTTCGGCCCGACGCACTTCGACTGCCCCCTTGCCGTAGCTTTCTTCGAGTTTTCCGGAAATCCCCTGCGAGATCCCTTCGAGCTCGGCGCTGCTTTTCTGCGCACGGACCAGGAATTCATTCGGCTCATCACCGAACTGCTGAACCACCACGCTGCCGAGCTCAAGACCCTTGAGGCCCGCCTTGATATCGCCCGCCGTGGTTTTCTGCTCGAACTTGATCTGAACCAGGGTTCCGCCGGCAAAATCGATGCCGTAGTTGGGCCCCCCCTTAAAGGTCAGGGAGAGAAGGCCGATCAGGATCACTGCCGCTGACAGCAGGACCGAAACCTTCCGTTTACCGACAAAATCGAGGTTGATATTGGGTCTGATAAACTCCATCGGTAACTCCTTATATGCTCAACCGCTTGATGTGGCGACGTTCGAGGAAAAAGTCGAAGACCACCCGGGAGACGAAGATGGCGGTAAAGAGCGAGGCGATAATCCCCACGGACAAGGTAACGGCAAAACCTTTGACCGGCCCGGTTCCGAACTGAAAAAGGACCAGGGCGGCAATCAGGGTGGTCACATTGGCATCGATAATGGTCAAAAACGCCTTGCTGTAACCGGCCTCAAGAGCATTGCGAGGCGTTTTGCCCAGCCGCAGCTCTTCGCGGATGCGCTCGAAGATCAGCACGTTGGCATCGACCGCCATACCGACAGTCAATACGATACCGGCAATACCGGGGAGGGTCAGGGTCGCCTTGAACAGAGACAGCATCGCCATGATAAAGACAATGTTGAGCACCAGGGCGGTATTGGCCACGACTCCCGAGAGGTTGTAGTAAAGGACCATGGCCAGGATGACCAGCGCGCCGCCGATAAGAACGGAAACGATCCCCTTGTTGATGGAATCACGACCCAAGGAAGGGCCGACGGTGCGGTTTTCGAGAATCTTGACCGGCGCCGGCAGTGACCCGGCACGCAGCACGATGGCCAGGTCGGTCGCTTCCTGCTCGGTGAACGAACCGCTGATCTGGGCGCTGCCGCCGGAGATCCGCTCGCGGATTACCGGAGAGGAATAGACCGTGTCGTCAAGAACGATGGCCATGCGCTTGTTGACGTTGGCCGCGGTGATCTGGTCAAACCGCTTGGCGCCGACCGAGTTGAAGTCGATCGCCACATAAGGCTCGTTGAAGCGGGTGTCGATGCGGATCTGGGCGTTGGAGAGGAGGTCTCCGGTGAGCACGGTTTTGGAATAAACGACCACCGGCTGCTCGGTGACGGCCCCGGTCTGGGGATCGACGTTGCGCTCGTAAAGGAGTTCGGTACCGGGGGGAAGAGTCCCCTGGGGATCGACCTCTTCGGCCACCATCTTGAACTCGAGAAGGGCGGTCTTGCCGAGCAGGGCAATGGCCCGGTCGGGGTCCTTGATGCCGGGAAGCTGAATCAGGATGCGGTTATCGCTCTGCAGCTGCAGTGTCGGCTCGCTGACGCCGAACTCGTCCACGCGGTTGCGCAGGGTTTCCAGCGCCTGGCGGATGGCGTAGTCCTTGATGTTGGCGACCTCGGCATCGCTGAGCCGGTAGTTCTTGACGATATATCCCCCCTGGTCGGTCAGGGTCATCGCCTCGAGATTTTCGAAGTCCTCTTTCATCAGGGCATCGATCTGATTCCCCGACTCCTGATCGTAAACGGTGATCGCCAGGCGCGACCCGGGCAGACGCTCTACCCGCTTGAAGATAACGTCCTTTTCGCGCAGCTGGTCTTCCACCTGGTCGAGGACGCTGTCGAGCCTGCTTTCCACTGCCTTATCCACATCGACCCCGAGGACCAGGTGCATGCCCCCCTGAAGGTCGAGCCCCAGGTGAATGGGGTCGAAAGACCGGGTCCACCAACCGGGAAGGGCCTCAGCAATAAAACTGGGGGCCAGGGATATCAATGAAAGAAGGAGGCAAAAAAGGACCAGAGCCCCCCGCAGTTTTAGGCTTTTGGACATGGCAGCTACTTTCTCCTTTCGGCAAAACAACATGGCCCCGTTCGGGGCCATTCCGGGAAAACCGGTCCCTTATTGGGCCTGCTCGGTTCCCACAACCGAAGAGCGACTGACTTTGATTTTGACGCCGGTGGCGATTTCAAGCATCACGTAGCTGTCCTGAACGGCAGCAACCTTGCCATGAATTCCGCCTGCGGTCGTCACCTGGTCGCCGGCTTTCAGCGATTCGATGAGCTGTTTGTGCTGCTTGGCCCGCTTCTGCTGGGGACGGATGAGCAGGAAGTAGAAGATGGCGAACATCACCACCAGCATGATCAGCCCCTCGTAGCCGGGACGTCCACCCGCTTGCCCACCAGCGTTACCAGCCATTGCAAAAGCTTCAGATACCATTTGTTGTTCCTCCTTGATTGAATTAAGAAAATTGCGACGGTGCGGCAGGCGGTGTTAAGCCCTAGGCGCCGCCATCCTGTTGTCTTTTTTGATAAAATTCCTTCTTAAACGCGGCAAAGCGACCTTCTTCGAGCGCCTGGCGCATATCGGCCATCAGCCGCAGGTAATAGTGCAGATTGTGCTGCGTATTGAGCATCGAAGAGAGAATCTCGTTGCTGCGGTACAGGTGGCGCAGATAGGCGCGGCTGTAGTTGCGGCACACATAGCAGTCGCAGGCGGGGTCGATCGGCTCGGGATCGTCGATGTACCGGGCCTGCTTGATGCTGATTTTGCCGAAGCTGGTAAAGAGCACCCCGTTGCGGGCGTTGCGGGTCGGCATGACGCAGTCGAACATGTCCACCCCGCGGCTGACCCCCTCCACCAGGTTTTCCGGGGTTCCGACCCCCATCACGTAGCGGGGACGGTCGACCGGGAGCAGCGGCATGGTCCAGTCCATCACCTGGTACATGACCTCGGCTGACTCGCCGACCGAAAGACCGCCGACGGCGTACCCCTCGAAACCGATATCGATGAGGTCCTGAACGCTTTGGGCCCGAAGATCTTCATGCATGCCCCCCTGAACGATGCCGAACAGGGCGGCGCCATCGTCCTTACGGCGCGCCTCGCGACAGCGTCTGGCCCAGCGCGTGGAACGGTCGGTCGAATCGATGACGTACTCGCGGGTTGCCGGGTACGGTATGCACTCGTCAAAGGCCATGATAATATCGGCCCCCAGGGCCTCCTGGATAGCGATCGACGATTCGGGCGTCAGTACGTGTTTCGAACCGTCGAGGTGGGACTGAAACTGCACCCCCTGCTCGTCGATTTTGCGCAAATCTCCGAGACTGAAGACCTGAAAGCCGCCGCTGTCGGTCAAAATGGGGCGGTCCCAGTTCATGAACCCATGCAACCCGCCCATCTTTTGCACCAGTTCATGCCCGGGGCGCAAAAACAGATGATAGGTGTTGCCTAAAATGATCTGGGCGCCGATATCCTTGAGCGTTTCGGGATACATGGCCTTGACGGTCCCCTGCGTGCCGACCGGCATGAACACCGGTGTCTCGATATCGCCACGGCGGGTCTGCACCCGCCCCCGTCGTGCCCCACAGTCGGGGGCCTGATGTAAAACCTCAAAACCGAATGTCTTCAAACTTAAACCATATCCTGCATCGTGCAACCGCCTTATGCTAAAGGATCAGCATGCAGTCGCCGTAGCTGAAGAATCTGAACTGTTCGCGCACCGCCTGTCGATAGGCGTCGAGAACGAATTCTTTGCCCGCAAATGCCGAAACGAGCATCAGCAGGGTCGACTTGGGCAGATGAAAATTGGTGATTAACGCATCGACAATGCGAAAGCGGAATCCCGGGTAAATAAAGAGGTCGGAGACCCCTTCTCCGGCTACAAGCTCGCCGTCGTTGTTGACCGCGTATTCGAGAGTGCGGGTGGTGGTGGTTCCGAGTGCGAACACCCGCCGCCCTTCGCGCTTGGCCCGGTTGACCGTTTCTGCGGTCTCCGTCGGGACGTGAAACACCTCCCCGTGCATCTTGTGCTCCAGGATATTCTCGGTGCGCACCGGCAGAAAGGTGCCGAGCCCGACATGCAGGGTCAGGGTGCGGATTTCCACCCCCTTGTCCCGCAGCGCTTGGAGGATCTCCCCGGTAAAATGGAGTCCCGCCGTCGGCGCGGCAAGCGCCCCTTTGGAGCGGGCGAAGACGGTTTGGTAACGCTCCCGGTCATCCGCGGTGTCCTCGCGACGGATGTAGGGGGGCAGCGGGATCCTGCCATGGATTTCCAGGGATTCGATGAAATCGCCTGAGCAGGAGAAGCGGATATGCCTGAACGGCGCTTCTCCGCCGGGCAGCACCTCCCCTTCGAGACCATCGGCCAGCAACAGCCTGGCGCCGGTTTTGGGTGGCTTTGAGCACTTGGTCATGCACGCCCAGTCCTCTCGGTCGGAGACCAGACGGCGAACCAGAAAAACCTCTATCTTGCCGCCGGTTTCCTTCTCGCCAAGCAGGCGGGCGGGAATCACCCGGGTGTCGTTCAGAACGAGAACGTCTCCGGCCTTGAAATGATCGAGAATATCGGGGAACCCGCCCTGCTCGACCCTCTGGTCCTGACGGGTGAGAACCATGAGCCGCGAGGACTCCCTCGATTCGAGGGGGTGCTGGGCAATCAGGTCATGGGGCAAATCGAAGTCAAAATCGTTGAGATGCATGTAAAAAGCGGGCCAACTCCGTAGGTGCCGTGCGTTTAATTCGATGGCGAAGGGTTTTTACCGGCTCGGGTCACGACCGATCTATAAGTGTTCGGCCCCGCAACCTTTCGCCTGCCTGCGGATCAGCAAAAACGCTCCCCTACCACGGTTGCTGCACGGAACATTTACCCCGAAAACCGGGTCTAAATCAACCACAAATGGGGACTAAAGTCAAATCCTTTCGGCTACCTAAACCATACTAACCGACGGCCAGAAAAACCAGCAGCAAACCGGTCATCATAAGGCAAAACCCCATCATGCGCAGCGACCCTTCCGGCAGGGCGGTCAACTGCCTGAGGACCTTCTTCATCCCCTGTGGAGAAAGGAACCAAGGCGTCCCCTCGAAAACCAGCAGCACCCCGAAGACACATAATAGGAATTCCATTAACTCCCCCTGTTATATTGACCTTTTTGGCCAGACATTTGCACTTAGCCCCATAAAGAAGACATGAGGATAGACATCATAAAGAGCGGCCATTCAGCAGTCAAGGGTTGCGATATCTTCGCAAAAGCCAGAAAACCATTGACTTGAGGCCGGGTTAATCGTTTATTCTTGAGCGGTGTGCATCGACAGTCCGCGATCTTCAATTACGCCATATAAAGCAAGGCGAGCACTGAAGCACGGGCTTTTGACAGCATCGGAACTCAGCTGCTACTGACCCCCTAACGACACCCGCGGCGACCTGCCTATTGGGATACCTTTTTACCGAGGGCCTTGATGAACTCGCTCAAAGTAAAATTTATCGGCCTGACGACCGCCATACTGCTGATCATCGTCGGCCTGGGAGTGTGGCACCAACTCACCACCGAACGAGCCGTATTCCAAAAGCTGACCGCCCAGAACAGCCGCATTCTCGGCGAAACGATCCGCAACAGCATCATCTCCTTCATGGAACAGGGCGAGAACGAACGCGTCGGCGAGGTCTTCAAGGCGATCGAGGAAGAATCGTCCATTCATAATGTTCAGATCTTTGACGAAACGGGACGCATCCTGCGCTCCGGTAATAACAAGGAGATCGGTGGACTGATCCCCGCCTCCGACCTGCACGCCTACCGCAGTAAAAACTTCACCAGCTCCCACGACCATGACGGCATCGAGTACCAGGTTCGCCTCCTGCCCATATTCAATTCACCCAATTGTTATTTCTGCCACGACAAAGAACAGCGGGTCCTCGGCGTTCTCAGCGTCCACGTATCGATGGCTCAGCTCAACGCTCTGCAGCAGAAGGGCAGAACAGTAACGATTACCACCTCGGTGGTGATGCTGCTGGTGCTGATTATGGCCATTACCTTTTTCATCCTGCACTACGTGGAGCACCCGGTACGCAACATGGTCAACGCCATGACCCATCTCGAGCGAGGTCAATTTGATGACGCCATAGTCACCATTGACAGCTCGAATGAAATGGCCCTGCTTTCGCGAAAATTCAACCGTATGGTGGACCAGTTGCGGTCCCAGATTCAGGAGATGGTTCACCAGGAGCGAGAAATTGCCATCAGCCGTGAAAAGCTGAGCCACCACGAGGCCATCGAGGGGATGAACCGAACCCTCGAAGAGCGCCTCAAGGAAATCGAATACCTGAACATCACTCTCGAAGAGCGCATCGAGGATATCGAGGAAGCCAACTACAAAATTGCCGACCTTGCCGGGGAACTGGAAAGCAAGAACACCACCCTTGAACAGGCCGTATCGAGGCTATCGGCTCTTTACGACATGGGGCTGGCCATCAACGCCACCATGGAACTGGAAAAGCTCTTCGATCTGCTGATTCGCAAAACAGTCCAGACTCTCAATGCCAGCACCGGCTACATCCTGCTTCTCGACGGAGATAACAGCGGCCTGGAAATCGGCGGAACGATCGGCCTTCCGGCTCCGCTCCCCGCCGACACCCGAATTCCCCTTCAGGAAGGCGGAATCTCCAACTGGGTCGTTAATAACGGCAAGCCGCTGCTGGTTCAGGACATCAACACCTCCGGGCAGTTCCATCGCCAAAGCCCCCTGGGGTTTACCCGGGAAACGATCATCTGCGCACCGATCATGGTCAAAAACAAGCCGATCGGAACCATCACCATGGCCAACCGCTCAAACGGCACCTCCTTCTACCAGGACGACCTCGAACTGCTTTCCACCATCGCCGCCCAGGCGGGTGTCGCCATCAACAACGCGCAACTCTACCAGGAACAACAGGAAACCTACCTCAACACGGTGCAGGCCCTGGTTTCGGCCATCGAAGCAAGCGACGCCTACACCCGTGGCCACTCCGAGCGGGTCACACGCTACAGCCTCAAACTCGCCACCCACATTGGACTCTCCCAGGAGCGGATCAAGGTTCTCGAGCAGGCGGCGGTTCTCCACGATATCGGTAAAATCGGCATCGATCTCGCCCTGCTGCACAAAACCGGCAAGCTGTCTTCCAGCGACATCAGCACCCTGCAGCAGCACCCGCAGATCGGCGTCAAAATTCTCGAACCGATTCGGTTTCTGCACAATGTCCGTGAAATCATCGAGCACCACCATGAACGCTTCGACGGCAAGGGCTATCCCCACGGTCTCAGCGGCGAGGCCCTCTGCCTCGAGGCACGGATTCTCGCCGTGGCGGACACCTACGACGCCATGACCTCCAACCGCCCCTACCGCAAAGCGCTGTCCCAGGATGTGGCCCTGCAGGAAATCCGCGATCACGCCGGAACCCAGTTCGACCCGGAAGTGGCCTCAGCCTTTCTAGCCATCCTCGACGAGGAGAGGCTTTCCGCCTGAGCGCCGCCCCACCCTATTCATATATTTCCCCACAAAAAAGGGCAGCCCGTCGGGCTGCCCTTTTTTTATTTCCAATACGATCGTTTTCCGGGGAAGCAATCAGCGCCGCTTCTGCCGATGCCGACGGCTTGGCTTCTGAGCCCCACCGAAGAGCCTGTCCCCCTCCTCTTCCCGCCGGCACGACTTCAGGGCCTCACGTATCAGGGGGCGACTCTCCGGCAGGTGATAGAGAAGCAAAGCCTTCTGCATCCTTTTTTCCCGGTCGCTTCGCGTCACATGCACCCTCTCACCGGTCAACGGGTCGTATCCTGTGTGATACATGCAGGTCGAAAGGGTGCCGGGGGTCGGGGTAAATTCCTGCACCTGTTCCACGCGCAGGTTGTGGCGCTTGAGAAACAGGGCCGCGTCGACCATATCGGACAGGGTGCATCCCGGGTGGCCGGCGATCAGGTAGGGAACGACCCCCTGCCTTTTGCCCAGCTCATTGCAGCGACGGCGGTAGGCCCCGAGAAAATTGGCAAAGACTTCGGCCCCCGGCTTGCGCATGATGGCGGTCACCTTGTCGCTGGTCGACTCGGGTGCGACTTTGAGCAGCCCTCCCACGTGGTGGCGCAGCAGGTCGTCGAAGTACTGCGGTTGCGCCTCCATCAGGTCGTAGCGGACCCCGGAGGCGACAAAAACATGGCGCACTGCCTTGCGCTGGCGAATCTTGCGCAGCAGCCGCACGGCCCGGCTGTCGGAAGCCTTGAGGTTGGGGCACGGGCGCGGGTAAAGACAGCTTCCCTTGCGGCACCGCGCGCGCGCCTCGGAGTTGCCGCAGTCGAGGCCGTACATGTTGGCGGTCGGCCCGCCGACATCGCTGACCGTCCCCTTAAAGTCGCTGCCAGCGGCCATGCGGTCGATTTCAGCAAGCACCGACCCTTCGGATCGGGAC
This sequence comes from uncultured Desulfuromonadales bacterium, assembly GCA_945787285.1. Taxonomy (GTDB): domain Bacteria; phylum Desulfobacterota; class Desulfuromonadia; order Desulfuromonadales; family Trichloromonadaceae; genus CALZIC01. The sequence continues at coordinate 8,461 of CALZIC010000036.1, read as the reverse complement.
TGAATCAGCTTGCCCTGGTGGTGGGTGATGGCGCAAAAGGCGCAGCCGCCGAAACAACCCCGGTGAGTGGTGATGGAGGTGCGGATCTGTTCGAAAGCGGGGATCGCCTCGGCGTAAGAGGGATGGGGACGTTTCTTAAACGGCAGAGCATAAAGGCGGTCGAGTTCGGATTCGCTCAGCGGCAGGGCCGGAGGGTTGACCACCACCGTACGCGCTCCGTGGGCCTGGGCCAGGGGACGGGCGCAAAAGGGGTTGATCTCTTGTGCGGCCAGGCGAAACGCCTCCCCGTAGGCCCGCGGGTCCTCGGAGACCTCTTCGTAGGACGGCAGCGCGACGAAACGTTCGGCGGGCGTTCCGCAGAGATACGCCGTGCCGGGGATGTCCTGCGTCCCCCCCGGGAAGTCACCCTGCGCGGCCCTTTTTGCCACCTCGAGCATCGAGGTTTCGGCCATGCCGTAGAGCAGAAGGTCGGCCTTGCTGTCGACCAGAACCGAGCGCCTGACCTTGTCGGACCAGAAGTCGTATTGGGCCAGGCGCCGCAGACTGGCCTCGAGTCCGCCGATGACCACCGGCAGTCCCTTGAAAGCCCCTTTCACGGCGGCGGTATAGGCGATCACCGCCCGGTTGGGGCGCGCACCGGCACGCCCCCCCGGAGTATAGGCATCGTCACGGCGGATTTTTTTGGCCGCCGTGTAATGGTTGACCATCGAATCCATGGCCCCGGCGGAGACCGCAGCGAACAGACGGGGACGCCCCATGACGCGGAAAGCTTCGGGATCGCGCCAGTCGGGCTGGGCCAGGATACCGACCCGATACCCGTGAGATTCGAGGCAACGGGCCAACAGGGCAACGCCGAAGGACGGATGGTCGACGTAGGCATCCCCGGTGACAAACAGGATGTCCAGCTCATCCCAGCCGCGCCCCGCCATCTCCTGCCGGGTCATGGGGAGAAAAATATTTTCAGCGTCGGTGTTCAGAAGCCCTGGTCCTTTTTGAAATTGGCCATGGAGCGATCGTAGCCGCGCTCCCCCTCAGCGGTGAAATAACAACCGACCATCTCCCCTTTGTCCCGGTGATACACCACACACTGGCAGCAGTTGCCGTGCCTGGGACACGAGGTGTAGGTGCAGCTGCAGTGGGCCTTGGACTTGGTCGAAACACACTCCATGAGCATCTCCTTATTGGAGGCTGTCGGACTTTGAAATGAACCTACTGCGAAATCGTCTGATCGGGCCATATCTCCGACAATTTTCGACAAATAGCCCTGCTATTCGCTCTCCAATTCTCGAAAATCTGACCTCGAACAGTCAATTTCTCGCTACGGTCCCCAAAGCCCGACAGTCTCCTAGGGAAAAAGCGGGGCGTTCTGCAGCCCGGCGTCCTCGGCAAAACCGAGCATCAGGTTCATGTTCTGCACCGCCTGGCCGGCCGCCCCCTTAACCAGGTTGTCGATGACGGAAACGACGATGATACGTCCGGTGCGAGGATCGCAGACCACCCCGAGGTCACAGTAGTTGCTGCCGCGGATGTAGGCGACATTGGGAAGGCTTCCATCGGGGTGAACGCGCACAAAACCGTCGGCGTCGTAATACTCCTTGAAAAGCTGAACGACCTCGGCGGAATCGGCCCCCCGGTTCAGAGTGGCATAACAGGTGGAGAGAATCCCCCGGTTGACCGGCAGCAGGTGGGGGGTGAAGCTGACCTTCACCGCGACACCGGCCAGATCGCTCAAGGTCTGTTCGATCTCGGGAGTGTGCCGGTGACTGGCAACACCGTAGGCCTGGAACCCCTCATTGACCTCGCAGTAGAGGCTGCCGACCTTGGCGGAGCGGCCGGCGCCACTGGTCCCTGACTTGCTGTCGATAATCAAGGTGGACGGATCGACCAGCTTATGGTGCAGCAAGGGAGCCAGGGCCAGGGCGACACTGGTGGGGTAACAGCCTGGATTGGCCACCAGACGGGCGCCCATGACCTCTTTGCGGTAGAGCTCGGGAAGACCGTAAACCGCCTCTTCGAGCAGTTCCGGGCTGGTGTGTTCCTGATACCAGGCCTCGTAGACGGCAGCGTCGTGCAGACGGTAATCGGCCGAGAGGTCAACCACCTTTTTGCCGGCATCGAGCAGGCCCGGGACGACCTCCATGGCCGTCTTGTGCGGTAGAGCGGTAAAGACAAAATCGGCCTTTTCGGCAATGATGTCGATATCGACCGGGTCGCAGATCAGCTCGGTACGCCCCAGCAGCGAGGGAAAGACCGCAGCGAAATCATCTCCGGCGTTCTGGCGGGAAGTGACACAGGTCACCTCGACGTTGGGGTGATTGCCGAGAAAACGAAAGAGCTCGACTCCGGTGTAACCGCTGGCTCCGACAATTGCAACCTTGACCATGATTTTCCTCCCTCAGGCCTGAATCTGTGAGTCCAGGGTGGATAAAAGAGTGTAAGTGCTTGGCCTGAATAAGTGTTTCAAAAAATCTGAGTTTCACCCTTCAGTTAGACGGCGATTTTTTTATCGCTTAGACTTGCGCTATTTGCCGCCCGGGATTCACGGATCCAGGCCAAATAAAAAAGGGAAACCCGAGGGTTTCCCTTTTTCGCATGCTGATGAAAGCCGGAAACCGACCGACTCCCCAAACAGATTAACGCTTGGAGAACTGGTAGCTGGCGCGGGCAGCTTTGCGTCCGTACTTCTTACGTTCTTTAATGCGGCTGTCACGGGTGATGAAGCCGGCTTTTTTCAGAACCGCACGAAGCTCGGGGTTAACCTCGAGCAGCGCCTTGGTGATGCCGTGCTTGATCGCACCGGCCTGCCCCGAAGGGCCGCCACCGCAGACGTTGATGGAGATGTCGAACTTGCCCATGTTGTCGGTCAGCTCCAGAGGCTGGCGAACGACCATCTTGGAGGTCTCGCGCCCGAAGAATTCCTCCAGAGCACGGTTATTAACTGTAATGTTCCCCTCGCCAGGCTTCATCCAGACCCGGGCGATGGAAGTTTTCTTTTTACCGGTAGCGTAGTACTTTTGCTCGGCCATTATTATCTCCTAAAGTTCAATCTTAAAGGGACAGTTCTTTGGGCTGCTGGGCGGCATGGGGATGATCGACCCCGCCGTACACCTTCAGCTTCTTGAACATCTGACGGCCCAGCTTGTTCTTGGGGAGCATCCCTTGGACCGCTTTCTTGATCAGGTCTTCGGGGCGCCTCTCAAGGAGTTTCTCGGCGCTGATGGAACGGATGCCACCCGGGTAGCCGGTGTGGTGATAGTACATCTTATCCGCCATCTTGTTTCCGGTCAGGCGAACCTTGGCATTGATGACAACCACAAAATCCCCAGTATCGACGCTGGGAGTGTAAATAGCCTTGTGCTTGCCGCGCAGTACCTTGGCGATCTCGGCCGCAGCACGACCAAGAACCTTATCTTCAAGATCGACGACAAACCAGCCCCTCTTAATATCACTTGCTTTAGCGACTTGCGTGCTCATTGGAATCCTCTCTAGTCTCTATATCTATGCGTAAACTGTGAATTGGGTAACGGGGACTCACAGAAGTATGGGAATCTAGCTAAAAGAGCCCCGCATGTCAAGCTCTTTTTCTGTTTGCAGCACGATTGAAACGGCGGGGGGTCGGCGGCAGGCCCGCCGCGGACCGAAGGCTCAGTACCAGACCTTCATGAGGCACAGTCCAGAGGCCGCAGCCGTGCGCCCGGCCTGGTCCCGGCCTCCCCCCTGAAGCAGTTGCCGCAGGTCGACGACGGTCATCTTGCCGAGACCGATCTCGAACAGGGTACCGACCATGACCCGCACCATGTTTTTGAGAAATCCGCTTCCCTTCACATCGACATGGAGCAGCTGTCCCTCGCGGACCATTTCGACGGAAAAAACTTCCCGGACCGTCGTCTTCGAGGCGCAGCCGGTGCCGCGAAAAGCGGAAAAATCGTGGCAGCCGACAAAGGCCGCGGCCCCCTCGGCCATCGCCTCCTCGTCGAGGCGCCCCCGAATGTGCCAGGAGGTTCGCGCCTCGAGCGGTGAGCGGACCGGCGCGTTATAGATGGTATAGCGATACCACTTGCCCAGGGCGCTGAAGCGGGCATGAAAGTCGTCCGCAGCATATGCCGCATCGCGCACCGCCACATCGGCAGGGATGAGGCCGTTGACCCCTTCGCGGTACGCGGAGAGCGGCAGGGGGCGATCGGTGCGAAAGTGGGCCACCATCCCCCGGGCGTGCACGCCGGCATCGGTGCGGCCGGAAGAGTGAAGCCGTATTTTCTCTCCGGATATCTTCTCCAACGCTTCTTCGAGCACCTGCTGCACGGAGACCCCGTTGGGCTGGACCTGCCAGCCGACATAGTCGGTGCCGTCGTATTCAATGGTCAGGCAAATCGTGGTCATATCCATCCGCAATAGACAGCCGCCAGCACGCCAAGGCCGGCAGAGAGCATGATTGTCTCGCGGCCCCCGAAGCCGAACTGGGGACAAAAATCGGTGTCGATACCGGGGCCGGCCCGCCCGGCGACGACATCTTCGGCCATGGCATCGGCGCGATCCGCCAGCCGAAAGAGAAGCGGCGCCAGGAACCGGCGCAGCAGCCTGGCACGCTCTACCAGCGTTCCTGCCGCGACATCCTCTCCCCTTTCCCGGCTCTCCTGAAGCAACCCGGCGGCGTCCTCGCGAAGCGCCGGCAAAAAGCGCAGCACAAGCTGCAACTGCCAGACCAGGCTGTCGACCGCAAGCCCGAACCGCCTGAGAGGGGCGAGAATAAACCTCAGGGCACAGGCCAGGGCCTCCACAGAAGTCGTCAGGGTAAGCATCGAAGAGAAGACCACGGCAAGGGCCAGCCTGGAACAGACCATGAGGCCCTGCAGCAGACCGTCGTAGGAGAGCCATGCCAGACCGGCCAGGGTACGCCCGGGCGATAGGGCCACATGCAGCAGCAGGGTAAAGAGAAAGAGCCAGCGCATCACCCAGAGACCGCGCCACCAGATGTCGGGTCGGACCCCCGACAGCAGAACCAGCAACAGCGCCCAGGCGGCGAGAACAGCGAGCTGAAACCAGGCAGAGCAGGCAAACGCCGCAACGACAAAAACCGGCAGCCCCGCAAGCTTGAGCCGCGGGTCGAGCCGGTGCATGGGTGAATCCCCGGGGACGTAGCGCCCCAGGGTAATGTCGTCGAGAATGCCCATATGGTTCGAGGTTCGAGGTTCGAGGTTCGAGGTTCGAGGTTCGAGGTTCGAGGTTCGAGGTTCGAGGTTCGAGGTTCGAGGTTCGAGGATCCCGCTTCAGCCTTCAGCCTTCAGCCTTCAGCCTTCAGCCTTCAGCCTTCAGCCTTCTGCCTTCTGCCTTCTGCCTTCTGCCTTCTGCCTTCTGCCTTCTACAGGTGTTTCTCCACCAGGATCTCGGCGATCTGCACCGCGTTGGTCGCCGCGCCCTTGCGGATGTTATCGGCCACCACCCACAGGTTCAGGGCATTGTCGGCCGAGTCGTCCTCGCGAATGCGCCCCACGTAGGTCATGTCGTGGCCGGCCGCATCGATCGGCATGGGATAACAGTTATGGGCCACATCGTCAACAACTTCGAGATTGGGAAAGGCCGCGAAGAGCTCGCGGGCCTTCTCCACGGTGATCTTCTCCTCGGTCTCCACATTGACCGACTCGCTGTGGCCGTAGAAGACCGGAACGCGAACAGTGGTCGCGGTAACCCGGAGATTGCGGTCGCCGAGGATCTTGCGGGTTTCGTTGATCATCTTCATCTCTTCTTTGGTGTAGCCGCTATCCAGAAAGGAGTCGATATGCGGCAGGCAGTTGAAGGCGATCTGGTGCGGGTAAACCTTGTGATCGGCGGGACGGCCATTGAGGAGTTCCCCGGATTGAATGCGAAGCTCGTCGATCGCCTTCTGTCCGCTGCCGGAAACGGACTGGTAGGTCGAAACGACCACTCTCTTGATCCGGCTGAAATCGTGCAGGGCCTTTAAGGGGAGGACCATCTGGATGGTGGAACAGTTGGGGTTGGCGATGATCCTTTTGCCGGCATACCGGGCGATGTCGTCGCCATTGACTTCGGGAACGACCAGCGGGACTTCGGGGTCCATGCGCCAGGCGCTGGAATTATCGATGCAGACCGCCCCGGCGGCTGCCGCCGCAGGGCAATAGGCTTTGCTGCGCTCGCCCCCGGCGCTGAACAGGGCGATATCGATCCCCTCGAAAGAGTCGTCGGTCAACTCCTGGACCACAACCGACTCTCCCTTGAATTCAAGAAAATCCCCTGCGGAGCGGGCGGAAGCGAGCAGGCGAAGTTCCCCAATGGGAAAATCGCGCTCGGCCAGAACCTCGAGCATCTCTTTGCCGACGGCGCCGGTGGCCCCGACGACGGCTACATTCCACTGTTTTTCAGACATAATACTCCATCAGGCAACAGTGGACCACCGACGAGGTCGATGGTCCACTGTAAGGTGCCTTCAACAGAGGGACGGTAATCGCGCCCCCCTTTTCGTTTTCGATTAATTACTTCTCGAGCAGGATGCGCAGCATGCGCCGCAGCGGCTCGGCCGCCCCCCACAACAGCTGATCGCCGCAGGTGAAGGCCGAAAGGTATTCGGGGCCCATCTTCATCTTGCGCACCCGGCCGACCGGAACCGTCAGGGTACCGGAGATGGCGGCGGGGGTGAGTTGCTCGAGGGTCGCCGCCTTGGTGTTGGGCACCAGGCGAACCCAGTCGTTGTCGTTGGCGATCAGCTGCTCGATTTCCTCGATCGGCAGGTTTTTGTTGAGCTTGAGGGTCAGTGCCTGGCTGTGACAGCGCATGGCGCCGATGCGCACGCAAATGCCGTCGACAGGAATGGGGCGGGCCGCACCGAGAATTTTGTTGGTCTCGGCATACCCCTTCCACTCCTCGCGGCTCTGCCCGTCTTCAACCTCGCGGTCGATCCAGGGCAGCACGCTGCCGGCCAGCGGAAAGCCGAACTGCTCCTTCGGCAGGGCGTCGCTGCGCAGAGTTTCGGTCACCTTGCGGTCGATATCGAGGATGGCCGAGCCCGGGCTGGCGAGCAGATCGGCAACCGAGCCGTTCAGCTCTCCCATCTGGGAGAGAAGTTCGCGCATATTGGGCGCGCCGGCGCCGGAGGCGGCCTGGTAGGTCATCGAAGAGACCCACTCGACCAGGCCGGCGCGGAACAGACCACCGATGGCCATCAGCATGAGGCTGACGGTGCAGTTGCCGCCGATGAAATCCTTCTGCCCTTTGGCCAGGGCCTCATCGATGACGTTGCGATTGACCGGGTCGAGGATGATGACGGCATCGGATTCCATGCGCAGGGAACTGGCCGCATCGATCCAGTACCCGCTCCAGCCGGACTTGCGCAGCTCGGGATGGACGGCCTTGGTGTAATCCCCGCCCTGGCAGGTGATGATCACGTCGAGCTTTTTGAGCTCGGCGAGATCCGAGGCATCCCTGAGGGTTCCGGCATCCATGGGTGCAGGCTGCCCTGCCTGGGAGGTGGAAAAGAAGACCGGCTCGATGCCTGCGAAATCGTTTTCCTCCTGCATGCGCTGCAGAAGGACCGAACCGACCATACCACGCCAACCGACAAGACCGACTTTCATACGCGTATTTCCTTTTATGAAGGTATATAAAGAGACTACAAACGGGCGATGATCGCGTCGCCGATCTCCTTGGTATTCACTTTCTTCTCGCCGTCCAGGCCTTGGAAGATGTCCCCGGTGCGGAACCCGTCGTTGAGGGTCTTTTCAACAGCGGCGTCGATCGCCTCAGCCGCCTCGACCATGCCGAAGGAGTAACGGAGCATCATAGAGGCCGAGAGGATCTGGGCGATGGGGTTGGCAATCCCCTGCCCGGCGATGTCGGGGGCGCTGCCGCCGGAAGGCTCGTACATGCCAAAAGTGCCTTCGGCCAAAGAAGCGGAGGGGAGCATGCCAAGGGAACCGGTCAGCATGGCGGCCTCATCGGAGATGATGTCGCCGAACATGTTGCCGCAAAGCATGACGTCGAACTGCTTGGGCCAGCGCACCAGCTGCATGGCGGCGTTGTCGACGTACATGTGGGAGAGCTCGATGTCGGGGTATTCCTTGGCGACCCGCTCGACCACCTCACGCCAGACGACCGAGGTCGACAAAACGTTGGCCTTGTCGATGGAGCAGACTTTCTTGCCGCGTTTGCGGGCGGCCTGGAAAGCGACGTGGCTGATGCGCTCGACTTCGCCCTCGGAGTATTTCATGGTATCGAAGCCGGTACGGGCAGCGCCTTCGCCCTCGATGCCCTTGGGCTGGGCGAAGTAGATGCCGCCGGTCAGCTCACGCACGACCAGCAGGTCGAATCCGCCCGCGATGACCTCTTCCTTGAGGCTTGAGGCCCCGGTCAGGGCCGGGAAGATGATGGCCGGGCGCAGGTTGCAGAAGAGACCGAAGATCTTGCGCAGGGGCAGCAGGGCGCCGCGCTCGGGCTGCTCGTCGGGAGGCAG
>CALZIC010000035.1 GCA_945787285.1 uncultured Desulfuromonadales bacterium | reverse complement strand
ACCTTCGGTACCGGCAAGATTGCGTCGAATGAAATTGCCCGCATCGCCCGCGAAGAGTTCGACATGCGCCCCCGCGCCATTGTCGAAACCCTCGATCTTCTTCGCCCTATCTACAAGAAGACCGCCGCCTACGGTCACTTTGGCCGCGAGCTCCCCGAGTTCACCTGGGAGAAGACCGACAGGGCCGATTCCCTGCGCCGGCGCGCCGGGATCTGATTCTGGTCACATGTTGAACGACAAAGGCGAACCTGAGGGTTCGCCTTTGTCGTTTGCGGTAGAACGAGCGAGGGGCGATGCCGATGAATACTGACCGCAGGCTGCCACAGCTATCGATTATTGTTCCAACCCTGAACGAGGAAGGGGGGCTGGCCGGGCTCTTTGAATCCCTAGCCGGCCAGCATGACCTGGTTTTCGAGGTGGTCCTCAGCGATGGCGGCTCTGAAGACGAGACGCTGGTTCTTGCCAACCGGCTGGCCGCTCTGCACGGAATCGAGCTTCGGATTGCACAGGGGGAAAGAGGGCGCGGGCGCCAGCTCAACAACGGCGCCAGGATGGCCAGGTCCGAAACCCTCCTTTTTCTCCATGCCGATTCGCATTTTGCAAGTTCCGGCGTTCTCGGCCGTTCGCTGGCCATTCTGGATAAGGCGATTGAACGGGCTGGTAGTGATGCGCTGGCCGCTCGTTTTTCGCTGCGTTTTTCACTCTCCGACCCGTATGGCTCCAGGGGCTATGCTCTCTATGAGGCCAAGGCAAAGCTCAATCGATCCGAATGCATTCACGGCGACCAGGGGTTTCTGCTGCGCAAATCCTTTTTCGACCGGGTGGGGCCGTTCGATGAATCTCTTCCGTTTCTTGAAGACTGCCGACTTGCCGAAAAGATTTTTCTTCGTGGCCAATGGTTACTGCTGCCTGATGAGATCTGGACTTCCGCCCGACGTTTCGAAGTCGAGGGGTTGCGCCGCAGGCAGATTCTGAATGCTCTCATCATGAATTTCAACGCCTGCGGCTGGGATGACTTCTTCGCGGCCCTCCCTTCGGTTTATCGTAGTCAGTGCGCATCCGGCAGGCTCGATCTGCTCCCATTTTTTTGCAAGATTCGAGAACTGCTTGGGCGGTTGCCCCTGAAGGAACGTCTTCGTCTCTGGTATGCTACCGGAAGCTACGTTCGGGCCAACGCCTGGCAGCTTGTTTTTGCCTGGCTGTTTTTTCGTGATGCCCGGGCCCGGGAAACTTTCGGACAAAGGGTTTCTCAGGCCCTAGACCGGTTTGACAGGCGGTTCGGGCGGTTGACTGACCACCCTCCCGGACGCCTGCTGACTGCCTCTTTGGTCTGGGTGTGGTTCCAGGGGAGTTATCTTTGTCTGATTCTGCGCTCTGCAGCAGGACCGGTTGTTGAACGGGTTAAAGCCATGGGCCGGCGTATCCTGCCTTAGACCTGAATCCGTGATTTTTGACCAGGCAATAGCGCAAGTCATTGACCTGTCTAAGCGTTCAAAAAATCACCGACGGACCTATGGGTGCGTCTCAGATTTTATGAATCACTTTCTTCTCCCGCCCTGAACTCACGGATCCAGGTTAGAGCCGTGCGACCCGGCGATTTTTATGGTTGACCCGGCCTGAAGAATATGGTAGATCAGGAAAAGTTGATTTACTTAAGCCCTCCACCTTGATTCAGTGATGCTCGATACCTTCAAAGCCCTTGCCGACCCGACCCGACTTCGACTGCTGGCCATCCTTTCGCGCGGAGAGTTTACCGTTCAGGAGGTCACCGCCATCCTTGCTATGGGGCAGTCGCGCATTTCACGGCATCTGAAGATTCTTGTCGATGCCGGCATTCTTTCGGTTCAGCGCCAGGGGACCTGGGCCTACTACCGTCTGGAGGGGGACTGCCCTTTTTTCAACGAGATCTGGCCATCGATTGAAAGTCGCCTCGATACTCTGGCCGATTACCGGCAGGACCTCGAGGGGGTCGCTGCGGCGCTTGACCAGAGGCGGCTGAAGAGCAGGGTGTTTTTCGACAGTCATGCTCAGCAGTGGGACGCCCTGGTCGAAACCCTGTTGCCCGCCCCGGCATACCTCGAACCCTTTCTCGAAGAACTTCAGGGCTGCGATGTGATCCTGGAGGTCGGTATCGGAACCGGCGGTCTGCTCGGTGCGCTCGGCCGTAAGGCAACCAGGGTGGTCGGTGTAGATCATTCTCCCGCCATGCTCGAACAGGCCCGCAGCCGACTCGATGCTGCCGAAAGCGCTAAAATCGAATTGCGCCTCGGCGATATGGCCCATCTTCCGCTTAGCGATGGCGAGGCCGGATGCGCCCTGTTGAACATGGTCCTGCATCACGCGGCTCAGCCGGCCCGGGTATTTCGGGAAGTAAACCGGGTCCTCGGTCCTGGCGGGACGCTGGTTGTCGCCGACCTGGTCCGGCATGAAAAGGAGTGGGTGCGCGAACGGTTGGCCGACCAGTGGCTGGGCTTCGATCAAAGCGAGCTTACCGACTGGCTGGTTGCATCGGGATTCGGCTGTGTTCGTTTCAAAACTATAGAAGGCTCTTCCGGCCAGCATGCGGTATTTATCCTGACCGCGACCAAGGTTTCGGAATAGAATCGACGGCGAATCAGCCTGAGGCTGCTTCGCCTTATCTCAATAAAACAGAGGAGAACCGTTGGATATGAACGATTTCAAGGTAAAAGACCTCTCTTTCGCCAAGCTCGGGCGCAAGGAGATCGAACTGGCCGAGGTGGAAATGCCGGGGCTTATGGCCCTTCGCGAAGAATTTGGTGCACAGAAACCTCTCAAGGGGGCCCGCATTACCGGTTCTCTGCATATGACCATCCAGACCGCCGTTCTTATTGAAACCCTGGTCGAGCTCGGTGCCGAGGTCCGCTGGGCGTCCTGTAACATCTTCTCGACCCAGGACCAGGCCGCTGCGGCAATCGCTGTCGGCAAAGACGGCTCTCCGGAAAACCCCCAGGGGATTCCGGTTTTTGCCTGGAAAGGAGAAACCCTCTCCGAATACTGGTGGTGCACCGAGCAGGCTCTTTCATGGCCTGACGGGGAGCTTCCCAACATGATTCTTGATGACGGCGGCGATGCCACCATGATGGTTCTCGAAGGGGCCAAGTGGGAAAAGGACGGTGTGCCCGCACTGGCCGCAGACGATCCCGAGGACTGGGTCGAGCTCGTCACCTGCCTCAGAAGCTCGATCGAGAACAAGCGCAACAACTGGACGGCGATTCGCGACTCGATCAAGGGGGTTACCGAAGAGACGACCACCGGCGTGCATCGCCTCTACCAGCTTCAGAAAGAGGGGCTACTGCCGTTCCCTGCCATGAACGTCAATGATTCGGTGACCAAGAGCAAGTTCGACAATGTCTACGGCTGCCGCCACAGCCTGGTTGACGGCATCATGCGCGCTACCGACGTCATGCTCTCCGGCAAAGTCGCCGTCGTCTGCGGATACGGAGACGTCGGCAAGGGCTGCTGCCAGTCGCTGCGCGGTCAGGGGGCCCGGGTCATCGTCACTGAAATCGACCCGATCTGCGCCCTTCAGGCCCTGATGGAAGGCTACGAGGTCAAAACCCTCGAGGACGTCGTCGCCGATGCCGACATCTTCATCACCACCACCGGAAATTTCAATATCCTGACCGCAGACCACATGGCCCAGATGAAGCACCATGCCATTGTCGGAAATATTGGACATTTCGACAACGAGATCGATATGGCCGGGCTTGCCAAGTACCCTGGCATCCGCAAGGTCAACATCAAGAATCCCCAGGAGCACGGAAACCAGGTCGATCAGTGGTTCTTCCCCGACGGGCATGCCATTATCGTGCTGGCCGAAGGGCGTCTGCTCAATCTCGGATGTGCTACCGGTCATCCGTCCTTTGTGATGTCGAACAGTTTCACCAACCAGGTCATTGCCCAGATCGAACTGTTCAACAATACCAAGGGCTACGGCAAGGAAGTCTACGTGCTTCCCAAGCATCTCGACGAGAAGGTCGCCCGCCTGCACCTCGACAAACTCGGCGCCAAACTCAGCACCCTGACTCAGGAGCAGGCCGATTACATCGGGGTGCCGGTCGAAGGGCCATACAAGCCGGATCATTACCGCTATTAAAAGAGCTGCTTCAACTGTTCCCGAAGAACAAAAAGCCCCGCCACAATGGCGGGGCTTTTTTATTCAGGACAATAAGAGGATCGGGTATCCCTTGGGGGGGGCAGATCCATTTTATGGGGAAGGATTAGTCCCTGGCGGAAATCATCAGCCATAGGGCGATGAGCGCAAAGATAACCAGGGCGGCCCAGGCAGCGACAACCGGAGGGAGGATGCCGGCATACCCGAAGGCCAGAAGGGTCGCCTGTAATATGTAGTAGGTGATGCCGACGGCGATGCTGAGGGTGACGCCCAGGGCCAGGCTCGACCCCCGCCCCTTACGCAGAGCAAACGGGATGCCGAGAACGGCCATGACCAGGCAGGTGAGGGGATGTGCCAGGTGTGCGTGCATGTCGACCCGATAGCGCCGGGGATCGTAGCCTTCTTCCTGCAGTTTGTTGGCGAGGGCGCGCAGTTCTCTGAAGCTCAAGGTGTCGGTTTTGTGCTGGCCTTCAGAAAAATCTTCAGGTTTTTTGGCCAAATGGAGGCTGGTTTCGGGCAAAGTCCTGCTCTGGGTGATGTTGGATGACGACGGGTCGAAGTTGCGCTCGGTCAGGTTATGGAAGCTCCAGAGGTTGTTCTGGTGGATGGCGTAGGGGGCATCTCTTCGCGCCACCATTCGGAACCGGTCGTCGAAAAGAAAAATGGAAACCCCTTCCAGGCGCCCTTTCTCCGGATCGGACTGGCGGATGTTGTAGATGGAGTTGCCCTCTTTGAGCCAGATGTTTTTTGTTTTAAGAAAGATGGGGGGACGTTTTTTCAGTTCGACCTGCATAATGTGGTGCATGGTCTTTTTGTTGAGTGGAATCAGGTATTCGTTCGCCAGCAGGACCACCCCGGAGAGGAGCATTGCCGTGGTGACCAGCGGCAGAGTGATGCGCCAGATGTTGACGCCCCCGGCTCGAATCGCGGTGAGTTCGTTCGTTCGGGAGAGTCCTCCGATGCATCCGAACGTTCCGAGCAGTGTCGCAATAGGGATGACCTGGAGGGTCGCCACCGGAATATTGTTCAGAAAATATACAAGGTATTGCGAGGCCCCGGCGCCGTGTTCGATGAAATCGTCCACTTTTTCGAAGAAATCGATCAGCAGAAAAATGCCCACAAAAGAAGCGAGGGCCAGGCCGAAAATATGGGCAAAGGTTTTAAGGATGTAGCGGTTAAGGATGGTCACTTTTGTGAACTCCCTCGAGGTCGGCGTTTGAGCAGGCGCCGGGCCAGTTCGGCGGGTATATCGAAAATGGCGAAGCGCTTTTCCCTGGCGGTCTGATAGAGCAGTAGCGCGCCTCCAGCCAGGAACAGCAGGCTTGGAGACCACAAGGTCAGCAGGGCGGGGGCCTGGGCTTCGACAACAATCGTCTCTGCAAAGGAGAGCAGGACGTAGTAGGTCATAAAGACAAGCAGCGCCAAGGTGAAGCTGCCTCCACGTCCTGAGCGATGGGACTGTATACCCATCGGGATGCCGATCAGGGAAAAGATCAGCGGCGACAGGGGGTAGATAAAGCGTTTATGCCTTTCGGCCAGGTATTTCTGCCTCTTTTCCACGGTAAGGCTCTCGTCCATGTAGCCGCTTTCAAGTTCCGCCAGGGTCATCTCGGCCGGTTTTTGAGACTTCTTCTTGCTGGTGTTCAGTTCGCCGAAGCCGAGGTTGACGTCGTAGGTCGAGAATTTGATGATCTGGTAGCTGCCTTCTTCGGGGGCCTGTCGGTGAATGGCGCCGTCCTCGAGGCGCAGCGTCAAGGTGAGTGCCGTCGGATCAGAAATAACCCGCCCCTTCTCGGCGACAATGACGGCGGGGCGGTTGCCGACGCGCTCATCCGAGATAAAGACCCCCTTGTAGAGGCCGGTTCGCTCTTCGCTGTCGTTGGCATAAAAGACCAGGCCGTCGAATTCGTCGTTGAAGGCTCTGGCCTGAAGACCGACATTGGCGCGACTGGAGGCTATTTTGAAAATCTGGTTTTTGAAGGCTTTGTTTCCCGCGGGACCGGCAAAGAACGTAAGACATGCGGTCAGAGCGCATACCGCAAGGGCCAGAAAGACCACCGGTTTGACCATGCCGTACAGGCTGAACCCTGAGGCTTTCAGGGCGACCAGTTCACTGTCGCCGGACAGGCGGCCGAATCCGAGCAGAACGCCGAGCAGAAATGCCAGTGGGATGGTAAGGACCAAAAAGGAGGGGAGCAGGTAGGCAAAGAGCTTGCCGATGTCGAGCAGAGGAACCCCTTTGTTGATGACCAGTTCCATTAACTTGAGGATGCGCCCCATGAGAAGGACGAAGGTGAAAATCACCAGGCCCAAAGCGGTGGGAACAGCGACTTCGCGCGCAATGTATAGGTTGATTCGGGTCGTTGACATGGCAGCGAATCTTAGTATAAGAGGGGGGCGTTGTAAACCTGTTTGGCGGCTATTTTTAACTTGCCATCAATTAGACTGCATGTTATACACCGCATTGTTCGCAATACGCACGTTCCCGGACCTGCGCGGAGGGTGTCATGCAGCGGTTGCATGATCTTCGGCGGGAAAGATGGGGGCGGAGGAAATCAACCGGATTGAAGGAGAAAAACATGGCTCAAATCACAATGAAGCAGCTTCTCGAAGCCGGTGTCCACTTCGGACACCAGACCAAGCGTTGGAACCCGAAGATGAAGCCCTATATCTTTGGTGCCCGCAACGGTATCTATATTATTGATCTTCAAAAGACCGTTCGCTATTTCAAGTCGGCTTACAACTTTGTCAAAGATACCGTCGAGAGCGGCGAGAAGATTCTTTTTGTCGGCACCAAGAAGCAGGCGCAGGACTCTATTGTTGAAGAGTCCGTCCGTGCCGGCCAGTACTACGTGAACAGCCGTTGGCTCGGTGGAATGCTCACCAACTTCTCCACCATCAAGGGGAGCATTGATCGTCTCAAGAAAATTGAGGCTATGGCCGAGGATGGTACCTACGACCTGATCACCAAGAAGGAAGGTCTGCAGCTCGAGCGCGAGCGTGCCAAACTCGAGAAGAGCCTCGGTGGCATCAAGCATATGACCAAGCCTCCCGGCGCGATCTTTATCATCGACCCCAAGAAGGAAGCCATCGCCGTCAAGGAAGCCCGCAAGCTCGGTATTCCCGTCGTAGCGGTCGTTGACACCAACTGCGATCCCGATGATATCGATTACATCATTCCCGGCAACGACGATGCCATTCGTGCGATCCGCCTGTTCGCTTCGAAGATGGCCGAAGCCTGTATCGAAGGCGGCGCTGCCCGCGAGGCTGCTCTTCGTACCGACAACGAGGGAGCGGATGTGGCTGGTGAAGAGGCTGTGGAAGCTGAGGTCGAGACTGCTGCTGAGCCTGCTGCCAAGCCTGTTGTTGAGCCTGCTCCTACAACCGAGGCGTGATCGGCTCTTTCTGACAGGACCGAGTCTGACAATTTAAACCGTGAAGGCCGGCCGGGGATATCCGGTCGGCGTTTGGAGGATATAAGTGGCTAAAATTACTGCATCGATGGTATCGGAGTTGCGCACCAAGACTGGCGCAGGCATGATGGACTGCAAGAAGGCCCTGGGCGAGTGTGACGGAAATGTCGAGGCTGCTGTCGATTTTCTTCGCAAGAAAGGTCTTTCTGCTGCGGCCAAGAAGGCAGGCCGTGTCGCCGCAGAGGGGATGGTCGTGGCCGCTGGTGAGGGGCCTGTCGGCGCTATCGCGGAAGTCAACGCAGAAACCGACTTCGTTGCCAAGAACGATGGCTTTCAGAAGTTTTCCGCTGGCGTAGCCGCCGCCGTTGTCGCCGCCAAACCCCAGGACCTCGAAGGTCTGCTGGCTGCTCAGTTTCCCGGTACCGGTCGTACCGTGGCAGAGGAGCAGACCCACCAGGTTGCCACCATCGGCGAAAACATCAACGTTCGTCGATTTGCCCAGTTTGAGGTGGCCGCTGGCGTCGTCGCTTCTTATGTTCATGCCGGCGGCAAGATCGGCGTGCTGGTCGAGTTGAGCACCGACAAGGGCGACGATGAGAAAGTTGCCGCGCTGGCCAAGCAGATCGCCATGCATGTCGCTGCTGCAAACCCCCAGTATCTCTGCCGTGATGAAGTTCCTTCAGATATTGTCGAGAAGGAAAAAGAGATTATGCGGGTCAAGGCCAAGGAGAGCGGCAAGCCCGACAATATCGTCGAGAAAATCATCGAAGGCCAGATTAACAAGTACTTCGGCGAAGTGTGTCTGCTTGAGCAGGCTTTCGTTATCGATCCCGACCGGAAGGTCGTCAAGGTCGTAGAGGCTCTCGGCAAGGAGATTGGTGCCGAAGTCAAGCTGACCCGCTATGAGCGTTATCAGCTCGGCGAAGGGATCGAAAAACGTGAAGATGACTTCGCCTCTGAGGTTGCTTCGCTGGTCAAGTAAATGGTCCGCCAGTCTGCACCAGGGCTTCCTGGTGCAGACTGTTGTCTTTTTTGCTGGCAGAGAACCCATCGGTGCGCCGCATTTGGTCGGCTGATGGTTTTTCGGGGGGCGTATGGCTGAGGCGAAACCGGTATACGAGCGAATTCTACTTAAACTCAGCGGCGAGGCGCTGGCCGGCACCCAGGGGTATGGTATTGACCCCGAGGTGATCGCCGGTATCGCCGATGAAATTAAGGAAGTCATGGAACTTGGGGCCCAGGTGGCCCTGGTTATCGGGGGCGGCAATATTTTCAGGGGGGTCGCTGCGGCTTCCCGGGGGATGGAGCGGGCCAGTGCCGATTACATGGGAATGCTGGCGACGGTGATGAACAGCCTGGCCATGCAGGATGCCCTGGAGAAAATCGGGGTGGTCACCCGTGTTCAGTCGGCTATCGAAATGCAGGCCGTCGCCGAGCCTTACATCCGCCGTCGGGCGGTCCGTCACCTTGAAAAGGGGCGGGTGGTCATTTTCGGGGCTGGAACCGGAAATCCCTACTTTACTACCGATACCGCTGCAAGTCTGCGGGCCATGGAAATCGGTGCCGACGTCATTCTTAAGGCCACCAAGGTCGACGGGGTTTACAATGCGGATCCGGCCAAAGACAAGGATGCTGTCAAGTATGCGAGCCTGACCTACCTGGACGTTCTCAAGAAGGGGCTGCAGGTGATGGACGCAACCGCAACGTCTTTGTGTATGGATAATGAACTGCCTATAGTGGTTTTCGATCTCACCCGCCGCGGCAACATCAAAAAGGTGGTTCTTGGCGAGCAGATCGGGACCGTTGTCAAAGGAGAGTAGATCTCATGACCAAAGATATTCTAGCCAGCGCCAAGAGCGGAATGGAGAAATCCGTCGATGCTTTGCGGAGGGAATTTTCCAAAGTCCGTACCGGTCGTGCGTCCGCGTCCCTGTTCGACGACATTCGTGTCGACTACTACGGAACGCCGACACCCCTCAGCCAGGTCGGCACCATCGCCATCCCCGAGCCGCGGCTGGTGACTATTCAGCCTTGGGAAAAACAGTTGATTCCTGAGATCGAAAAGGCTATTTTTAGATCCGACCTGGGCTTAAATCCTTCTTCTGACGGACAGATCATCCGCATCGCGATCCCGGCTCTTACCGAGGAGCGGCGCAAGGAGATGGTCAAGCTCGTAAAGCGCTTGGGCGAAGACGCCAAGGTCGCTGTACGCACTGTTCGCCGAGACGCCAACGAGGCGGTCAAGAAGCTTGGCAAGGAAAAGGAGATATCCGAGGATGACGCCAAGCGTGGTGAGAAGGATGTTCAGGATCTGACTGACAAGTTCGTAGCCAGGATCGATGAGGTCGTGGCAAAAAAAGAGGAAGAAGTGATGGAGATCTAAATCCGAATCTTCTCCGCACCAACACCCATACATGGAGGAAACGATGAAAATCACTGATGAATGTATCTCTTGTGGCGCCTGCGTTGACACCTGCCCCGTCACTGCTATCGTTGAATCAGGCGACAAGTATGCCATCAACGAAGACTGCACCGAGTGCGGCGCCTGTGTTGACAGCTGTCCCGTCAGCGCTATCGTAGAATAAGTCCTTTTGAAGGGGCGCCCTCAACAGGCGCCCCTTTGATTTTACCCCTTCCTGTCTCTTCCAGCCTTGCCTGTCGCCACCCATTCGTGTTAGCTTAGCCCCTTCTGTAAAACGGCCACATCTATTTTTCCCAAGAGCAAGATTTATGAGAATTCCCAGACACCTGGCTATCATTATGGATGGCAACGGGCGGTGGGCCGAGCAGCGTTCGCTGCCGCGGATAGCCGGTCACCATCGAGGGGTTGAAACGGTTCAGGCAGTGGTCGAGGAGTGCCGGACACTCGGCGTCAAGTACCTGACCCTCTATGCGTTCAGTTCCGAGAACTGGGGGCGCCCCGATGAGGAAGTCAGTGCCCTGATGGAGCTGTTGAGCCGCTACCTTGAGAGCGAACTCGATTCGATGCTCTCCCGCAATATCCGCTTTCAGGTCATTGGTGAGAGCAGCCGCCTGCCTGTTGGGGTTCGTGAGACCCTTCAGCGCGTTATCGACCTGACCTCGGCCAACACCGAACTTGTTTTGACCCTGGCCCTGTCGTACGGCTCGCGCAATGAACTTGTCCGGGCGGCCCGCGCTATTGCCAGTGAGGTGGTTTCAGGGCGCCGCACCGTCGAGCAGATCGACGATGCCCTGTTTGACGAGTTTCTCGATACCCATGGCATGCCCGATCCCGACCTGCTGATCCGCACCAGCGGGGAGATGCGCATCAGCAATTTTTTGCTTTGGCAGATGGCCTATACCGAACTCTATTTTTCCGAGGCCTTATGGCCCGAATTCTCCTCCGAGGAACTTCACGTGGCCTTTCGTGAGTTCGCCCGGAGGCAGCGCCGCTTCGGGCTGACTGCGGCGCAGATATGCAATGAGAGTGAAAACCGAGGGGAGGATAGCCATTAAACAGCGAATTATCACCGCAGCCATTGGGCTGCCTCTACTCACCCTGTTTATTGCGTTTTCCGGACCCTTTCTCTTTGGCCTCCTGGTCTGTGCCGTAACCGTCCTTGGGCTGGTCGAGTTTTTCGCCATGAGCCTGCCGCCCGAACGGCAGATCGAAAAGGTCTCCGCAATGGTTTGTGGCGGTGCCCTGGCTTTGGCCCTGACCTTTGGATCGGCCTCCTCTTTCACCGGAGTCCTGGTTCTCTCGTTCTTTCTTTTGACTCTCTATGCGCTTTTTCGTTTCCAGGACCTCGATACGGTCACGGGGCATTTGGCCCTGGTTTTTCTCGGACTGCTCTACCTGCCGCTGCTTCTCGGTCATATGGCCCTTCTTCGCCAGATGATGCACGGTACCGAGTGGATTTTTCTGGTGCTTCTCATTGTCATGAGCGGAGACACGGCCGCATACTTCACCGGGGTGAATATCGGTCGCACCAAACTGTATCCGGCGGTCAGTCCCAACAAAAGTGTCGAAGGTTCTCTCGGGGGGCTTGCCGGCAGCGTACTCGGGGCATTTCTTGGCAGGGCCTTGTTCTTCGAGGCTCTCTCGGTTGGCGACTGTCTTCTGCTCGGATTGGCTCTTGGCGCTCTCGGGCAGCTCGGGGATCTGTTCGAGTCGATGTTGAAACGCTGCTTCGGAGTGAAGGACTCGGGAACTCTCATTCCTGGACATGGCGGAATTCTCGATCGACTCGACAGCCTCATTTTTGCCTTTCCGGCAGCTTATTACTATGCTCTTCTGGTCTTTTAAACCGGCAGGTTAGTTATTGAAATGAAAAAACTCACCATCCTCGGCTCCACCGGCTCCATTGGGGTCAGCACCCTCGAAATCGTCGCCGACCATCCCGACCGCTACCGGGTGGTTGCTTTGACGGCGGGGAAAAACCTCCGCCTGCTTCAGGACCAGGTTCGCCGCTTTAAACCGCTGATGGTCGCCGTTGTCGACTCCGCAGATGCCACAGTGCTGCGCGCGGCCCTGGGCGATCAGGCGCCCGAAATCGTATCCGGTCTTGAGGGACTGGTGGCCTGTGCCCGCCATGATGATGCGGACATGGTCGTTTCGGCTATCGTCGGCGCCGCGGGGCTGCTCCCGACCATGGCTGCTATCGAGGCTGGCAAGGACGTTGCGCTGGCCAACAAGGAAACCCTGGTTACGGCGGGCCCCCTCGTTATGGCAGCCGTGGAGAAGAGCGGGGTGAGTCTTTATCCTGTCGACAGTGAGCACTCGGCTATTTTTCAATCCTTGAAAGGACATCGCAGCGGGGATGTGCGTCGGCTGATCCTTACCGCCTCCGGCGGGCCTTTCCGTGATCGAAGCCTGGACGACCTGGTTGCAGTGACCCCGGCCCAGGCGCTGGCTCACCCCAATTGGGAGATGGGGCGCAAGATTTCTATCGATTCGGCGACCATGATGAACAAAGGGCTTGAAGTCATTGAGGCCCGATGGCTTTTCGACCTGCCGGGCGAACAGATCGCCGTCCATATTCACCCGCAGAGCATTGTCCATTCGATGGTGGAGTACGTTGACGGAGCCGTTATCGCGCAGATGGGGATTCCGGATATGAAAACCCCGATCGCCTATGCCTTGTCATACCCCGAGCGTCTGGCCCTCGATCTGCCCCCCCTTGACCTCTGCTCGCTGGGGCATCTCAGCTTTCAGAAACCCGACCTGCAGCGATTTGCCTGTCTGGGCCTCGCCTATGAAGCGCTTGAGGCCGGGGGGACTGCTCCTGCGGTCCTCAACGCCGCCAATGAGGTGGCTGTCGAGGCCTTTTTGAACGAAGAAATCTCCTTCCTCGCTATCTCAGATGTGATCCGCTGTGCTCTGGATCGACATGAGCCGACCTCTCTGAAGGACATCGCAGAGGTTCTGCATTCCGACCGCTGGGGGCGTGAAGAGGCCCGACGGATTATTAATTCCAAAAACTGACCGGAGGTTAGATGGTAACCCTGCTTGCTGGCATTGTCATGCTGGGCATCCTGGTGTTCGTGCATGAGTTCGGACACTTCATCGTTGCCAAGGCATCGGGTGTCAAGGTGCTCAA
>CALZIC010000034.1 GCA_945787285.1 uncultured Desulfuromonadales bacterium | reverse complement strand
AAAAGTACAAATTGGGAGCCGAAGATCGTGAGGCACTCGAGGCTCTGCTTCGATCTCCTACGGCGGCTCAAAGTCTTGTCCAACGGGCAAAAATTATACTCATGACTGCTGCAGGTCATACTCCTGAGGATGTTGCAGCATCTCTGGACACCAGCGTCCGCGCCGTTTATCGATGGCGTAAACGTTTTAAAGATCACGGCCTTGACGGTCTTCAAGATCAGCAGAGGCCTGGACAGCCGAAGAAGATCTCAGCAGAAACCGTCAAGGAGGTCTTGCGGTTGACAGTGGAATGCATCCCTCGGGAGGCCACCCACTGGAGCGTTCGCCTCATGGCTAAAGCTGCTGGTGTCACCTCTTGGCAGGTTCGGCAGATCTGGCAAGCAGCCGACCTGAAGCCGCACCGGCTTCAGACGTTCAAGATAAGTAATGACCCTGAATTTGCTGACAAGGTCATCGATATTGTTGGTCTATATATGGATCCTCCAGACAATGCCCTCATCTTGTCGGTGGATGAGAAGACTCAGATTCAGGCCTTAGATCGTACGCAGCCAATGCTTCCCCTCAAGCCAGGGCAGATCGAGCGTCGCACCCACGACTACAAGCGCAATGGCACAACGAGCCTATATGCCGCCTTTGACATTTTAACCGGCAACGTGATCGGTAGGGTCACCAAGCGTCACCGGGCTAAAGAGTTTCTGGATTTTCTCCGCCAGATCAATCGTTCAACTCCTAAGGACCTTGATTTGCACATAATTTTGGACAACAGCAGTACTCACAAGACGCCCGCAGTCAAAGAGTGGTTAGAAGCGCATCCACGGTTTATCCTTCACTTTACGCCGACCAGTGCCTCATGGCTAAATGCTGTAGAGGGATGGTTTGCACAATTGGAACGCCGGGCAATCCATCGAGGTGTCTTTACCAGCGTTAAAGAGTTACGTGATGAAATTCACCGATTTATAAAAGTCCATAACGCCGAATCTGCCAAACCGTTTAAGTGGACCAAGACCGCAAAATCAATAATCGAGGCGGTCGAAAAAGCGAAGAAGGCCATTAACTGACGCGATTAACCAAACAGGCCACTAGGCCCCTTCGATCAGGTCGATGAGGTCGCCCATGTCGTCGTGGTGGACGCACCCCCCGGGCTTCGTCCCTTTGGTCTGGGTGCAGCGACGGCAGTTGTTGCAGAACGCGATGTGCTTGTCGAGCAGGTAGACCTTTTCAATTTCGGCTCCCCCTTCTGCCGCGGCAGCCAGCACTTCGGAAACCGTCTGGTCGATGATTCCCCCCCTACGATAGCTGCCTACGATTCCAAGAATCTTCTTGCCCATAGTGTCGGTCTCCACTCGTGATCGCGTATATCTTTTCTCGATTCGATTTCTACTGGGATGACGCGGGGAGGAGGGCACAACCATTCCCTCGGGGTGCTCTGTTCTGTCGCCCCGGTCATTCAACCGGTACCGCCTGACCAAACTCGTCGATAAGTGTCGCCCGAAGCTCCATCTGGGAGGTCTTTCCGGTAATTGTTTTCGGCATAGCCGTATCCATCAGTGAACCGTGGAGTTCCAAAAAAACGATGTATTGTCGGTGTTTTATGGTCGTGGGGCGGGGCTTTTCTCGCTCTTATCGCAGACCCGGAATCTCGGCGGGCACGACATATGCTCTTAGTATTACCCAACAGGATGCAGAAAGGGGGTACGCAGTGATGAAAAGGACTCTGATACTTCTCGCGACTCTGGTCACCCTGATTCTCTTAACCGCAAGCGTTTGTTGCGCCGAAGCCCAGCCGTCGGCTTCGGTGGCCTGGATTTCGATGGTCGCCCAAGCCGGTTATCTCGCCAGCCCGCTGCCTACAGGATGGCCCCTGGATGACGACTCCGGGTTGGTCAAGACCCTGGTCCAGCTCCTTGACAGCGAAGTCGGCTACCCGGTAAACGAATCTGTTTCGCTGGCTCTCTCTCGCGGTCTTGCCGCCGACGCCTCTGCCGAGCTTCATCCTCGCACCTACTCCCTTGCAGTCAACGTTCGCTTCTAGGAGCCTGTCGGACTTAATCTGAACCTACTGCGAAATCGGCTGACCGGGCCATATCCTCGACAATTTTCGACAAATAGCCCTGCTATTCGCTCTCAAATTCTCGAGAATCTGGTCTCGAACATCCACTTTCTCGTTACGGTCCGTCAAGTCAGACAAACTCCTAGGCCCCTACCTCAGGCTGCTCAACCCCACAAAGCTGCCGTTATTTTCCTCGGCCAACCTCCTCATCAGGGCGGCAAAGCGCGCGGCGTTTCTTCCAGCTGCGGGTTGGGTCAGCAGTACGGGGAAGCCGACGGTATGAATGCGCACCCGGCTCCCCTGGCGGCCGCCCTTATTTTTCCGGCGTACCGTATCGATGACATCCTGCATCAGCCCGCCGGAGAAATCATCACCGAAAACATACAGGCTGATCCGCTTGTCCGAGGCGTAAAAGCGTTGTATCGCCTTGGTGACCCCTTCGACCGGGCTCGAATTGGAAAAGGGGGCCCAGGAGGAGAGCCGCCCGAGAATGGCCCGCCGCCGGGCATTCGAGTCGGGAATCCAGCGTCCGGCATACTGGGAAAACATGTAGTCGCCCATGTCGTTAAGGACTTGAACCCCCTTGACCCTGGGGTAGATATCGAGAATTTCCTTCATCTTTTTGCGCACCAGTGGCCAGGCCCCGAGGTGTCGATGACGAAGATAATGTACTCGCTGTCCACCGGAACCCCGCCGATCACCGCGTCCTCTTTGGGACGCCGGTAGCCTGCCAGAAGCCGCTTCATCTCTTCGCTGAGCTCCTGCTTGGCGGACTTGAACTCACCCTCGATGATACTCTGCGCCTCGGACGCCTTGCTGGTTAAATGAAACTCCCCTTCGATATCGGTCAGCGCCCCCTGCAGCCGGGCCAGTTTCTGCTTGTCCCGTGAAAGCTGCTCTTCCTTGGCGACCAGGTCCCGGTTGAGGACCCGGGTCTCTCCGCGGATCTCGTAGAGCTCGGCATCGAGTTTTGCCACCACCCCGGTCAGGTCGGCATTGACCTGCTCGATCACCCGCGGTTCGGAGATTTTCGAGATCACCAGCAGCAGGATGATGGCCCCGAACCCGCAGGAGATGACATCGAGAAAGGACATGCTGAAAATTTCGATCGGCCGCCGGCGTCGTTTCATGGCCAGTCCCTGGTCGGGGTCAAAAAGGAGCCCCCGGTGTCCATCCCCAGTCTCCAGAAGGAGACGGCGGCCATGGGGTCGCCTTCCATGGGGAAGAGGATGGTATTGACCGGGATCGATTTGGGCAGGATGCGGGTCGCCTGGAGAAACAGCTTGAGGCGCTCGTCCCCGCTGACGGTGGTTTTTCTCGGCTTTCTTTCGCCCTGGGTGGGGAGACCGTCGGTGAGAAGCACGATATTGTCTGGGCGCGGGCCCATGCGGGCGACCTCTGAAAACGCGTTGTAAAGGCTGGTGCCTCCCTGGGGAATGGTCTGCTTGAGAGCGGCCAGCAACCGGTTGACCTTCTTGTGGTCTCCGGCGGCGATCCATTGTCCCTGCAGGTCCCCTACCAACGAGCCGGCCCGGGTGTTAAAACCGTAGACCTGCAGGGTGCTCTTGGCGGGGAGGTTGGCGGCAAGCCATTCCACGGTCCTTACAGTGCGGCGCCATTTAGGGGACGCCCGCTTGGTCTTGGCATCGAGGTTGCGGCGCACAATGACATTGACGATTTTTTCATCGAGCATGCTCGCCGAGGTATCGACCAGCAGCAGGACCCGTTTGCCGCCGAGGCGCAGGCCGGTGAGGTACTGGCGGTCCCCCTGGCCGATGAATTTGCGCACCTGCTGTCCCTTCGCCAGCTCCTCCTGCTGTTCGGCACCGATGCGGCGGCTTTGTTCCTCGAGGTTGAGCAGATCGGACTTTAGGGCATTGATGTGCTTCTGCAGGGCCTGGCTCGTGCCGCGCATAGTGGCCAGCTCTTCTTCGGTGTGGCGGATACGGGCCAGCACCTGGCTCGAGAGCCCTTCGGTGCGGACTGTCTCCTTCTCGGTCTGAATCATGCTGTTCTGCAGGCTGACCAGGTACTCCCGGCCGGCTTTTACCTCACGCTCGAGGCGCATCACCTCGCCGCGCAAATCGGCGACGACCTCCTTTCGGGTCGAGATCATGTCAC
The DNA here is from genome assembly GCA_945787285.1 of uncultured Desulfuromonadales bacterium. Taxonomy (GTDB): domain Bacteria; phylum Desulfobacterota; class Desulfuromonadia; order Desulfuromonadales; family Trichloromonadaceae; genus CALZIC01. Next base: position 24,928 of record CALZIC010000034.1, on the reverse strand, counting down.
CGTTGAGCAGCATCACCAGCAGCACCACGGCCCCGAAGCCGCAGCACATGATATCGAGAAAGGACAGGTTGAACTGGGATGGGGTACGCCGGCGTTCGGGCACTGTAAGATCCTCGGTTTAAACCCGATCCGCGGGACCGGGGCGGCAAGGGGCCGTGGATTTGGGTCTAAGGCGCGGGATTGATCCGCAGTTTGTTGACCAGGCTCCGCTGGCAGTAGGAGTCGGTGTCGAGAATGAGCCGGTCCTGCCTGAGCTGAAGCTGGTGGATGAAAAACATCAGCACGATCGATAGCACCAGGGCGATAAAGGTGGAATTGAATGCCACCCCGAGGTTCTGGGTCACCCCGGTGATATCCCCTTCGACGGCACGATGGGCCTGGGAGAGCGCAGCGCCGATGCCTCGAACCGTGCCGATAAAGCCGACCGAAGGGATCGCCCAGGCGGTGTAGCGAATGATCGAGAGCTCGGCGTCGAGCCGGTCGCCATGGGTATCGCAGATATCCCGTACCGCGGTGGCCGCATCCTGGATATTGCGGGTGGAGGCAAAACGCTGGATCCCGCTCATCAGGGCCGACGGCAGCAGGAACTGGCGCCTGGTTTCGGGAATCTCCTGAATACGGCCCATGAGCCCCCTTGTATCTTCGGGGCCGATGGGCATCCCCTCCGGCATCTGCAGCAGGTCTTCATCGAGCTGAACCTGCTCGCGCCAGATCACCACCCCCTTAAAGGCGAGTATCGCCAGCGCCCAGAAGAAGAGGATCAGGCAGGCTTCCTGCTCAAAGTCGCGGATCACCACGAAAAAATTCTGGGCCTGAACCGCATCCGGAGATTGGGCCAGCCTCTCCTGTTCCATGGCCAGAAAGGTCTCGGCCTTGGGACGGATGAGGGAGACGTAGGCCCCATGCACCACGATGAAGACAAAGAGCAGGCTGAATACCTGGTAGACCATCTCGGTGGGGAAGTTCTTTGCTCGCATAGCCTCTGTCACCTCATAAAAGTCGGTAGTGGACGCTTAAATGTCGGTCGGGAAAGGCACCGTGCTGTCGGCGCTGATCTCCTCCGTCGGTTTGTAGGGGCGCGGCCATCCCGGTCCCTTTTTCTTTCGGACATCGTCACGCCCGGTTTTCTTCTCCTGCCGGACCTCGCCGGTCTCGGCGGTTTCCTGCTTCTTTTTTGCGGTGTTCCTGTCCTCGGCCAGCCCTGGGGTGCCGAACAGCATCCAGGCGGCCATCGCGGTGATGGCGGCGAGTGGGAGAAGTCTTCTCATTTGGCATACCTCACCACCCGGAAACCGATATCACTCGTCGCCTCCCGGCTGTAACGGCGGTAGCTGAGGCGAAGCTCGGTAATGCTGGCATCACGCCAGCTCGATCCCCGGACCACCCGGTGGCTTCCGGTGGCGGGTCCCATCGGATCGACCTCGCCATCGCCAGAGCTCCCGGTGTAGGCGGTGTAGTAGTCCTGGCACCATTCCGCCGCATTGCCCCCCTGGTCATAAATACCCGCCGCATTGGCGCTGAATGAGCCGGTCGGCGCGCTGGCCGCAAAGCCGTCATTATACCCTGAGATCACCACCGGAAGAAGATGGCGGGCCGATTCGTCGGCAAAATTGCCCGCCGATTTTTTCGGCGGATAGCTCCCCGGCCAGGGGTAGCGGGCCCGTTCTTTTCGCCCTGCTATGCGGGCGACAAAAGACCACTCCGCCTCGGTGGGGAGCCGGTAGCCAGTGCCGCCAGCACCGGCCGGAACCATTTTGCCGCTTTTTTCCCGGTAAAAGGGGGGCAGACCGTCTTTTTGGCTCAGCCAGTTCAGATAGCGTGCCGCATCCTCCCAGGTGACATTAACCACCGGATGGGAGTCGATTTCAAGGGAACGGTTGCCCGCCGTCCCTGAGGCATGCTGCGACTGAAACAGGCGATACTCCCGGTTGGTCACCTCGTGCTCGGAAAAATAGAAGGGACGTTTGAGGACCACCCGGTGTTCGTTTTCGTTGGCCCGGCGTCCCGGTTCGCGCCGCGAGGCTCCCATGAGAAATGCCTTTGGCGCAAAGAGGATGAGCCGCTGCCCGGCCGCCGTCCTGGTGTTCGAAGAGGATGCTGAAACGGACGCTGAATTTGCAGGGGAGGGGGACGCGGGGCGCGCGGCCGCCTGACTGGCGGGAAGGCTGATCTCCAGGCGCTGGCTGTAGCCGGCCCGGGGCGTGACGGTTCGGGTCACCTTCTCATAGCCGCTGGCGCGGAGTTGGAGGGTGTGGGTTCGGGTCGGTAGGCGCAGCCGGCCGGTAGCCTGCCCATGTTTTTTGCCGTCAATGTAGAGGGTCGCATGGGGCGGGGTCGCGGCGATAAAGACCACCCCGTATTCCGGTTTGAGCTGGATGCTGATCTCCCGTCGCTCCTCCGCTGCAGGCGTGACTTTGCGGCTTTGGGGCAGGTAGCCTGCAGCGCTCAGCCGGATCTGATGCTCCACCCCGCCTTTCAGGTACAGGGTCAGCGGGGTCTGCCCCCTGAAGGAGCCGTCAGCAGTGACCGTGGCGCCCGCCGGGGACGAAGCGACGACGATGGTGGCTGCGGCCGCTTCAAGCCGGTATGCGGGAGGGCTCATATTCTTGCCCGCTTCCACGGTAATTTCTGCCTCCAGAGGAGCAAAGGTCTTTTTCTTGAAGATCAGCCGGTGTTTCCCGGCCGGCACCTCCAACTCCAGGGGCGTGAGCCCCTGCTCCTCTCCGTCGATAAAAAGAGCGGCCCCTGCAGGCTCGGACTGCACCGCGACCAGGGCCCAGGCGGGCTCAAGTTCGACCAGCAGGCTCTGTCTTTGTCCCGCCCCGGTGACTTCAACGGTTTTTTCCAGGGGCAGATAGCGCTTGTGCTCAACACGCAGGGTGTGGCTTCCGGGGACAAGCTCCACGTCGCGCAGGGGCGTTTCACCGGCCAGCACTCCGTCGACCCACAGGGTGGCCCCTTCAGGGGTGCTGGCTACATCGACCAATCCGGGCATCTTCTGAAAAGAAAATCGGTAGCTGGCGCCGCGGCTGGTGATCTTCAGATCTTTCTCGAGGGGGCGATATCCTTCTTTCTCAGCCTTCATGACGTAGCTGCCTGGAAGGCCCAGGAAGCGTTCCCCGAGTCGTATCGGCGGCGGAAAACCTGAAACAGAGAGGCGGTCAGGGCTAGGCGTCAGGGTGATCACCAGGGGTTTGGCCAACAGAACAAAAGCCACGCAGGCCAGCAGGAGAATGAATAGCGCGATGAGCAGAGGACGGGACCTGACGCCACCCTGTCGGGGGGGATCCAGAACCGGATGGAGTCTCTCTTTAGTGATCGCCGGTTCGCTCAGTTCTCCGACGCCGGCAGACGGGGCGGTCGGCGGAGGCCCATTCTCAGCCGAGGACCTTAGCACTCGTATCTCCACGCGTCTTCCGGAGAGATGCCAGCGGAGAATGAACTCGCCGATGCGGGTCGTATCGCCGGACTTTACCCACACCGAGCCGGTGACCGGTTCGTCGTTGTGATAGAGCGGATGAGCCGGGGGGTCTTCTGCGGGCTGCAGAAACAGGTGGCTGCGGGACTCGCCGACATAGGCGAGGGTGTCGAAATCGCCTTCCAGGCGGATGTGGGCGCTTTCATCGGCGCCGATGACCAGGGGCAGGCTGGTTTCATCGAGTCTTTGAAGCTCATCCGGTTCGTCCAGTCCGTAGATCTCGATCAGTCGGCTCAAATCGGCTCCTCGCAGCGCAGAGTAAAGGTCATTTTTCCAGAACCGGAACGTACTTTCAGGGTCTGCCGCACATCCCGGAACCCGCTGCGACTCCCGGTGGCGGTGTAGTCGCCGGTGCGCAGTACCAATCTTTTTTCATAAAAATGCCCAAGCCGCCCCACATGATAGATCACCACCTCGGTGAGGCCGTCGGAGAGGAGCAGCACCTCGATTTCGACCTCGGCCTCGCGGATAAGCAGGGTAAGCCGATCGAGTTTTGAGCTGAGCTTTTGCCCCCGGGGGGTCAGCTCGGCAGCTCGGGCCAGGACCGTACGCGCCTCGTTGAGGGGACCATCCTCAAAGAGTCTCTCCGGCCGGGACAGGATCGACTCGAGGCCGTCGTTCAGCTCGATGCGCCGGCTCACCCTTTGCCTGCAGCTGGCGGCAAAGGCCGCGCCGGGATCGAGGGTCAGCGCCTGCTCGCAGGCTCTGAGGGCCTCCCGCCAGCGCTCGCTCTTCTCGAGGGCTTCTCCCTCCCTGCGCAGGGTCTCCAGGTTTCGGGCCAGTCGGGCCGAAGCCAGTCGTTTTTTCAGATCGGCCAGAGCCGGATCGCCCCCCTTGGCCGCCTGGGCGTGCTGCAGGGCGCTCCCGGCCGCGGTCAGATCCCCCTTGTCGAGCGCCTGCAAGGCGCGGCTCATGGCCGTGCGGAACTGATTTTCGGAAATGCCGGCCCGAACGCGGGAAAGCCCCTCCCGCGCAGGGCGGAAGTCGGAGTCGAGGGATGCGGCCTCGGAAAAGCTTTTCAGCGCCTTCTGGGCCTCACCTGCCCGTTCCTGTTCCTGCCCGGCCTTTACCAGGCGCAGCACCTCGGGCAGAAGGGCGGCCCGGCGGATTCCTTTTGGGGCCTGCTGGTTGTCGGCATCGATGGCCAGCGCCCTCTGAAAGTGACCGACCGCCGATTCCGGGTCGCCATTTTCAAGGGCCAGAAAACCGGCGCGAAGGGTGTTCTCAAGAAGCGTCTCTTTCTCCGCCATAAGCCGGTCCAGACCGGTGATCGCCTCCTGGCAAGCGCCCCGCGCTTCTTCAAACCGCTCTTCCCCCAGCAGGCGGTCACAGTCACGGGCAATGGAGACCGCTTTGGCGTAGTCCGTTCCCCCCCAGGCAGCGATATTTTCCGCCTCTGCCGCAGCCTGCTTCTTCAGCCATTCTTCAAGCAGCTGCTTGGCCTGTGCATCGGTCTTACCCGGTGAGGATTCAGCCGGGGCAGGCCCTTCGGGTGCTGCTTCCCGGGGGGGCGCCACCGGCGGAGCCACGGGGCCGGGCGGGGCCGTGGGGCTAGCCTCCTGCGGCGCCTTGGGCTCCTCAACCAGCGCCGGCTCCTGCAGGGGAGGCCAGAACAGAACCGCGACAGCGCCGGCAGCCAGCAGCAGCCCGCAGGCCAGCACCAGAAGGTGCCGGGTGCCGGAGCGCCTGGACGGCTCTGGTCCCGTCGCATCGGGAGGCACCAGGGGAGGGCCTTCGGGCTTTTTTCTGCCGCTTTCTTTATGGCCTGGTTCTTCGGTCATCGACCCGGTGTCATTTCTTGTGCGGGGGAATCGGGCTGTTCTCCGGTCTCACCCACGCTGCTCACTGGGGGCAAACCGGTTTCAGAGGCATAAATATCCCGGAGCATTTCGCGCCATTTCTGGTACTGCTCCTCGGCCGACCCGGTAAGTCGNNCCGCTGTAGATGGCGACGGATCCGCCGGCGATCAACACCCCGGGCAGGGAGGAGTTGGCCGCGCTATTGTCCCCCATGCTGACGAGCACGCCACCGATCACCGCGGCAGCACCGAGCAGTTGGCGGGTAAGGGCCTGCCTTTCGACCTTTTTCAGGGCCGCGACTTCCTCGGCATGCAGTCTCCGCCAGTCGCCATAGGGTTGCCAGAGGTCCTGGTAATAGGTGTCATAGTAGCTGTTGATGGTGTCGAGAAGCATATGGTCACGCACCTGTACGGCCCGTACCCGCTCGAGCATGGGGTCGGTTTCCACCGGAAGCCGGTTCACAGCGTAACGGTCGTCCTCGTCCTTTAGGAGATAACCCTCAAAGGTGTCGGGGGCCATGTTTTGGGCAAAACGGAGCTCGGAGACATGCTGAATCTCTTGAATGTCTTCGGCGGTGAGTTTCTTGCGATGCTCGGCCAAATCATTGGCGATGGTGTTGTAGAGATCCTGAAACAGATCCTTCTTTTCCGGGACGATGCCTTTATACTCAGCCGGTTTGAGAGTTTCCGAATAGGTTCGGGAAAACCAGGGGACTCCTCGTGCATCGACCGCCTCAATGGAAAGGGCCAACTCTTCGCCATCGGAACGGTCGATGGTACCACGCACCTGTACATGGGCATTGTTCTCAGCAGGTACCACCCGCACCGCTCCCCAGTAGCCAGAGCGCTGCATGGTGTATTTGAGGTGGATCGGAGCAAAGCGCTCTTCGGCCTGGCGAATCTCTTCTGACAACCCGAACTTTTCGGTGTCTTTTTCGGTCAGCTCCTCGGAATCAAAGACAGCGATAGCCACATCCAGAAGCTCGGCTCCCGCCAGCTCTTCTCCGGCCAACATCGGCTTGACCCCGTCGGCGACCTTCACCTTGTGTGCGCAGCCGAAAAGAACCAAAAGAGCCGTAAGGACCAGAAATATTCTGTTCATTTGGTGTTTGCTTTCTCTATTTGGTTACCCCTTTGTACTTCCAGTATTCCTCCCAGAGCTTTTTCTTCAACTCGGGGTCCGTCTCTTTTTCCGCCGCTTCGCGCAGCTGGCGGGCTACGATATCATCATCTTCGGGAGGTGGAAGGGTGCCTCCCGGGGCGCCGGCCTTGGCGGATCTGGAATGGGTTTCATCCGGTGCTCCGCCGCGACCCATGGCGCCGGGGTCGCCGCCTCTGCCCATGTTGCCGTTCGTCTCTCCTGTCTCGCCCTCTGCTGCGGAACCATTTTCAGTCCCATTGTCCTGTCCGGAGCCCGAAGAAGTTTCCCCTGAACCGTTTTCACCCCCGCGGCCTGCAGCCCCGGAACCTGCCCCGGAGCCACTCTGGCCGGTTTCCCCGCTCTCCCTCTGGCGGGGGACCCTGGCGGAGACCTTTTCCTCTTCCTTCAGAAGCATCTGGTCGAATTCACCCAGCGCTTCGAGGAAGCTGCCATGAAGGTCTTTGGTCGTTTCGGCCCGGGTTCGGGACGCTCCCACCCGCGTGCTGGCCATGATCGTCTTGCCGTTCTCCGATTTTGTTTCTTTCTGCAGAGCAGCCAGCGTGGCGGCTGAGGGGCAGGGCAGGTCGGACAATTCTGCCGTTGCTCCGCTCTGGTACAGTTCCGTGCAGTAAGTGGTGATCCGGGTATTCAGATAGACCACAAAGTTCCGATAATCGGCGGCTTCCTGCTCTGAGAGAGAGGTCTGTTCCATCTCTTTTACAGAGGTGGTTCTGGCGCTATCCAGAGCCCTTATGCTGCTGCGCGTTGAATTCACCCAGGCCTCGGTGACTGCGCAGGCAGTCGATGGAAGTGTGAAAAGCGCGCACAGGAGGATTGAAAGAAACAAGGGGCGGGTAAACGCGGCCTTGAGAATGAAGATCCAACCGAAAATTTTCCTGACTAGAAGTCTTGACATGAGGTTCCTGACTCGGCGGTTTGGTGGTTATCGTTTTGTCTTTAATCGCCTATCATCAGAAATTATATCATTGTCAGTTGGATTTTCATGGCAGGCCCCACTTCGCCCTATCTCCGAAGGGAGGAGCACGACCATTCGGTTGCGGTTGTAGAGAGTACCAACGGAGATTTCTGGTTCATGGGGGCCCATGAGGCTAACCTGCTCTAATGGACTCTCACCTGCAATATCACTGTTATTGATCGCCTTTGAAGTTGCAGGAGATATGGGGTATGAAAAGTGTCAAGTGAAAGCCCAAAACATTATTTATTGAATTAAGTCTGCCATGTAAGCCTAGGTATATAAACGATAAAACATGTGTGTGGTCTTGTTGGGTAAATATTGTTTGACTTGATAGTGGTTGTGGTTTAAAAAGGTGTTCTATTCAGGTTTTGGCCCTTGCACCTTAGGGGAATGTCAATCGTCGGATTCGCATGCCATGCAACGGCACCGTGCAAACCATTTATCTTGTGAACGAAGAATGCTAAAAACAGATGAGGAGATCCCTGCTATGAAACGATTTATCGCCGTACTGACAGTCGTGGCTCTTTTTGCACTCGGTTCTGCCGCTGTCGTCACCGCCGACACCGGTCCTGAAGTGATCAAGCTCCCTGCATCGATGGGTGAAGTAACTTTCCAGCATAAGGCACACCAGGATCGGGTCGATGATTGCACCACTTGCCACCACCAGGGCGTGGAAGCCGGAGCCTGTCGTTCCTGCCATGATGGTACCACCGCCCCCAAGGCCAAGGACGTCTTCCATAAGAGATGTAAAGGCTGTCATAAAGAGAACAAGAGCGGCCCAACCAAGTGCAGCGGCTGTCACGTCAAGTAACAACCTATAAGTCCAAACGAAAAAAGGGGACCGGATATCCGGTCCCCTTTTTTCGTTTGTCCAGCGTAGAAGCAAGCCCTTCCTGTTGGTCGTTGCATGCAAATAGCGCCAGCGCAATATGATCTCGAACCGGTCGTTGCATGCAAATAGCGCCAGCGCAATATGATCTCGAACCTAAGTGACCAGTTTAGTTAGTCCTATCTGTTAATTCTGGCCCTTTTGCTCGCTGTCTGCGTTACACCTCCTTGACGTAACGCAGGCTAGGCCTGCGTCGGCGAGCCTTGACAGCAAAAATGACTCAGAATTAGATGACACGATTAACCAAACAGGCCACTGGCGGCATGGCCAGCCTTTTTGTCTTGGTAAACTGTAGGCAGGAGGTGGCGCAGATGATCCCGAAACGAACCCTTGGGAAAACCGGAGCGGAAGTGAGCTGTTTGGGTCTTGGCGGCGAGGGGGTGCTGCGCACCTTCGGCCGGCAGCTCGAGGCTCGGGCGGTCATTGACAGGGCCTTGGAGCTCGGCATCAGCTATATGGAGTCGGCACGCGCCTACTCGGGCAGTGAAGAGTATTACGGCCAAAGCCTTGGAGAGCGGCGCAAACGCATTTTTCTTGCCAGCAAGGCGCACGAGCGCTCGGCGCAGGGGGCCAGGCGGCAGCTGCACGCAACCTTGAAAAATTTCAAGACCGACTGGCTCGATCTGTGGCAGGTGCACGATGTGCGCACCGAGGCCGATCTGGAGGAGATATTCGGTCCCGGCGGGGCGATCGAGGCCTTTGACCGCGCCAGGCGGGAGGGGCTGGTGCGTTTTGTTGGTGTCACAGGGCACCAGGATCCGAAAATTTTGCTCAAGGCCTTCGACCTTTACGACTTCGACACCGTGCTGATGCCGGTCAATCCCGCCGAACCGGCCTGGCGCAGCTTTCCCGAGACGGTCCTGCCCGAGGCATTGCGGCGGGGGATGGGGGTTATCGGAATGAAAGTGCTTTGCCGCGGCTTAGCCCTGCAGGTGCCTGGCTGTGGCGATCCCGGCCACTGGATTCGTTACGCCCTCGGTCGTGAGCTGTCGACGCTGGTCATTGGCTGCGACTCCCCGGAACAGGTAGAGCAGAATGTTGCGTCCGCGCAGCAGCAACCGTTGAACGCGGAAGAGCGAGGCCGACTGGAGACGCAGGTTGCACCTTTTGCCCGACGACTGATGTATTACAAGGCCTAGGAACCTGTCGGACTTAGGCATGAACCTACTGCGAACCATGCTAATCGGGCCATATTCCCGACAATTTTCGACAAATAGCCCTGCTATTAGCTCTCAAATTCTCGAAAATCTGGACTTAAACAGCCTGTTTCTCGTAACGGTCCACCAAGTCCGACAGATTCCTAGGCCGGGTTCTTCTTTCCCGGCCTGCCGGGTGTGAGCCCTCAGTCTTGCATCGCTTCGAGCACTTCCTCAACCCATTCGCTGGCGGCAATCATCGCGGGAAACCCGATCGTTGTCATGGACAACACCACGGCATGCCGGATCTCCTCGACCGTGACCCCCATCTCCAGCGCTTGTCGAGCATGGGATTTGACCGCGCCTTCGGAGTTTTGTCCCATGGCGATCCCCAGCTTGATCAGTCGCCGGGATTTATCTGGCAGGGGCCCCGCCTCATGGCAGGCGGCTGCCAGCTCTTCATAGAGCTTGGCCAGGGAGGGATGATTTTTTACAAAACGCTTGTAGGGAGACGGCAGATAGGGCATGGTTTTCTCCTTTGCTGAGGTTTGGGGGTGGGTCGCCGGACCTTCGCTGTTTTTCTTAACTATACTTGTCTCGAACGTTTCCGGAAATCTGTGCCGATGAATCTGAAAAAAATAGTTGGTTTTCTGCTGCTGAGCCTCTGGCTGATCTCTGCTGCGAATGCCGCGGCTTCACAGGGGATGCTCCCCCGGGTTTATTCCAAGGAGAGGGACATTTCCGGCTGGCTGATGAGCGAAAAGCTCGACGGGGTTCGGGGCTGCTGGGACGGCAGGCAGTTGTGGTCCAAGAACGGCCATCTGTTGCATCCTCCTGAGGCCTTTGTTCGGGGGCTGCCGGACTTTGCCCTGGAGGGTGAACTCTGGGGCGGGCGCGGGACCTTTGAACGTACGGCCTCCATTGTACTCACCGAGCAGCCCCATGATGGCTGGCTGCAGCTGCAGTTCGCAATTTTCGACGTCCCCGAGGCGGCCGGAGCGTTCACCCGGCGCATCGAAAAGGCCAGGGCCTGGTTTGCCGGGCATCCTTCTCGCCATGCTTTTGTGATTCCCCAGGTATCCGTCCGGGACCGGGAACAGTTGCAGCAGGAGCTGAAGCGGGTGGCGGAACTCGGAGGTGAGGGGCTGATCGTCAGGAATCCCGATGCACCCTACGTCGCGGGGCGCAGTGCGGAGATCCTCAAGGTCAAGGATTTTCAGGACGCTGAGGCGGTGGTGATCGGGCATGTTCCCGGTCAGGGCAAGAATCTTGGCCGGCTTGGTTCGCTTCGGGTCAAGTTGCCGGACGGAACGCACTTCAAGATCGGCACCGGTTTCAGCGTCGAGCAAAGGGAAAATCCTCCGCCGATCGGTGCGGTCGTCACCTTTAAATATTATGGCTGCTACTCATCCGGAATTCCCAAATTCCCCTCTTTTTTGCGCCTCCGGCGGGACCATGGGCTTTAATGGCCCAAAGCATGGAAGAAGCGCGGGGAGGTGATCCGACAGCTTCCTGGGCTGGCGTTAGGCTGTCTGGCGTTGAAAATATGGCTTCATTCTCCATTGAAATAACCCGAGTTTGAGATAAGGTTTCAATTGTAAAAGGAAAAATATTTCAAACACTGGAGGTGCCATATGAAAGGGTTACTGATTAAGGACAAGCTCAGGTGGCATGATCAGTGGTCTCAGGAAATCGGCAAGCGCCTGATGACCAAGGACAGCACCTTTGAGACATGATTATCTTTGATGAGCGACATACTGAAGAGGAGATCCTGGCTGTGGTTGGCGAGGCTCCCAAAGACGTTTACCAGGTCTTTGACCTGGAAGAGGCTCCGCAGGATTATTGTGATTTCATGGGTGATTCCGGGCAATGCTATAAAAAACTGAACTGATCGGTCTGAGGGTATTTCGGGCCTCGTAATGCATCTTCTGAAAGCGAAATAGAGGGGACAGATTTATTTTTTCGGCAAGGCCGGATTAAATCTGTCCCCTTTTTCATTTTTTTGCAGTGTTCCGGACTGCAGTCTCGGACGAACATTCTCCGGAGTTATCCGTACAGGCTCTGCCATTACTCAATCGCCTTAGCCCGGATTATCCATGAAGGTTTCTGTTGCCGCTGTCGATAGCGCACTATCTCACGCAGTGCTTGCTCCCCTTTGAGAAGGGGGGATCATCTTCTGGGAATACGTGGAGCAGTGCGAGGGGGGGCAGATCTGGGACTTCCAGCGCGAGGTCTGGCGGACCATGGAAGAGGCCCTCGAAAAGTGGCTGCCCTGCGACCCTGTCGATGGTCTGGTGCAGATCCCCTGCATCGAGCGTAACGCCTGTGCTTCCACCCGCGCGGTTTCCATCGCCCATATGGCGATCCTCTTCGACGGTTCCCACCGTATCTGCTTCGACGAGGTGGTCTCCGTCATGACCCGGACCGGCCACGACTTGCCGAGACTCTACCGGGAGACCTCCACCGGCGGCCTTGCCGTCGCCTACGCCGACCGCAAGAGCGGTGTAGGCTGCGGCTGCTAGGGTGGGGCATAATCTGTTCTACAGTTGAAGCAGTTTCACCACTTTGCGCACTGCCGCCTCTGATTGTTTTATGGCCTCCTTTTCTTCATCAGTCAGCTCGATCTCTATGATTTCCCCGACGCCGTCGGCGCCCAATATGATGGGAACGCCAAAAAAGAGGTCTTGGATCCCATATTCGCCTTCAAGGTAGGCCGCGCAGGGGATTATTTTTTTCTTGTCCTTGACCACAGATTCGACCATTTCGCTGATGGCGAGCGAAGGTGCGTAATACGCGCTTCCGGTTTTGAGGTAGTTGACGATTTCTCCGCCCCCATTTCTCGTTCTATCGATGATGGCATCGATCCTGTCCTGGGGAAGAAAGTGTGCCAGGGGGATTCCGGAAATGGTGGCGTAGCGTGCAATCGGGACCATGGTGTCTCCATGTCCACCAAGAACCAGCGCCTGGATGTTTTCCACCGAAATACCGAGTTCCATGGAGATAAACTTGCGGAACCGGGTTGTGTCCAAGGCTCCTGCCATGCCAAATACCCTGTTTTTGGGGAATCCACTCACTTTAAAAGCTGTATAAACCATCGCGTCAAGCGGGTTGGTGACCACCAGAAGGATGGCATCGGGAGAGTGTTTCGCCACGTTTTCTGTTACCGCTTTTACAATCTCGAAATTTGTCGAAACCAGGTCATCGCGACTCATCCCCGGCTTCCGAGGAATACCTGAGGTGATCACGACGACATCGGAATTGGCAGTCTCTGCAAAGGAGCTTGTGCCGGTGATCGTAGTGTCGTACCTGCCAGCCGGTCCGCCTTCGAGAATGTCCAGGGCCTTTCCTATGGCTACGTCTTCAATAATGTCCAGAAGAACAACATCTCCCAATTCTTTTTCAACAATTCGAAATGCCGTCGCTGCTCCAACGTAGCCAGCTCCGATAACGGATATTTTCTTTCTCATAACAATACCTCCTCTCCGCGGACTCTGGGTGATCCAAAAAGCCTGCTCAGGCGTTCTTTCTGGCCTGCATCGGGCTGCGGCACGTGCTGTTTGGTCACTCCCTTTCATTTCAAAAGGGGATTGAGGTGATGTCAAGGCGCGGGGTTGGGCTAGAGTTATGTGAAGAAGGGAGGTTGAAAGATGGACACACCGCCACCCCCCTCTGACCGGGTCGGACCGGTACCGCGTGGTAAATCCTGTTTTCGTAAGCGAGGTCGAGGTATGAACCAGGAATCCACCCTGATCCGACACGTCCTGATGGCCGGGATGCCGGGTTGTGGCAAAACCACTTTGCTCAAAAGTCTGGCGGGTGAATTGCAGAGGTTTCGTCCGGCGGGCTTTTACACCGAGGAGATTCGCCTGCAGGGCAGGCGCCAGGGCTTTCGTCTCGTGGGGCTGAACGGGGCGATGAGTCTTCTGGCCCATGTCGATCTTCACGGCGGGCCGCGAGTGGGCAAATACGGGGTCGATATCGAACGGTTCGAGGAGTTTCTGAAAACCCAGAAACTCGATCAGGTGGCCACCCCGCTGGTATTCATCGACGAGATCGGCAAAATGGAATGCCTGTCCACGCGCTTTGTCGATTTCGTGCGGCATCTTCTGGATTAGCCAAGAACCCTTATCGCCACTGTCGCCCTCAAGGGAGGTGGCCTGATCGCTGAGGTCAAACAGCGGCCCGATGTGGCTCTTGTCGAGGTTGCCCCCGGCAACCGAGACCGGCTGGTTGAGGAGCTAGCGAAGCGGATCGCAGCGATGGCGGGGGAGGGCGATACCGGTCTCGGTCACGCTCCAGTCCCTTGAAAATAGCTCCACGACACGTAAACTTCAAGAGAAGATCAAATCCAGGGGATACCTGGGCTGATCCCAGAAGCTCACCTCGCTGGATCATCCATTTATCCCTGTGCTTCCACAGCGTTTTCAGCAAAGGACAGGGGAAAGATTGGAAAAATGTGGGACGCCCCCAGGCAATTTCGCCACAAGGGGGCATGGGGAAGGCCTTTGATGAAGAAGAGGAGCCCAAGACGGAAAAAAGAAAAACAATGCCTTGCGGTCATCGGCTTCGGTCGCCTGGGCAGGGCCTGCGCCAGGGTGATCATGGCCGATAAAAACCTTGAACTGGCAGGCGTAATCCGCCGAGCGGACCGGCTGGGCGAAAAACTGTCCCCTCCCTTTTCCGAGATTTTGGCGGTATCTCATATCAGCGAGCTAAGGGATGTCGATGCCGCGGTGATCTGCGTTCCGACCCGGCTGGTGTTCGAGGTGGCCAGAGATTTGCTGCAGCACCGTATTCCTGTTGTAGAATGTGCCACTCTGCATGAGGATGCCTTTCAGAGGCACAAACAGGAACTCGACCGCCTCGCCATCCATCACGAGACCTCGGCCATTGTCGGTGCCGGATGGGACCCCGGTGTTCTATCGCTGTTTCGCGGACTTTTTTCCATCCTGGTTCCCAAAGGGCTTACCGAAACCTCGCACCACCCCGTTGCAGGTCTTCACCACTCCACGGTTGCCCGCACCATCGACGGGGTGAAGAAGGCCCTTTCCACCGAACTGCCTGCTGGCCAGGGGAAGAGGCAGCGCTACCTTTATGTCGAACTGGAGGAAGGAGCAGTCTTTGAAGAGGTGGAGAAGGCCATTGTCAGTGATCCCCTCTTTCTCGATGAGGAGACCGTTGTTTTTCCGGTTGAAAATATTGCCGAACGTGAGGAGGAGGGACGCGGAATTCTCGTGGAACGGCATGAGGATCCGGCATGCGGTCATCAGGTCTTTCTGCTCGAGGCGCGCTTCTCGGAGACGGTTCTTGCAGCCCGCATGATGATTGCCGCTGCCAGGGCCCTGCCTACCCGTCACCACAGGGCTTACAGCCTCTACGATCTGCCCCAGAGAGTCTTTTGGGAGGGGGTGGCGGAAGTGGCGGAACGGCAATGGTTTTAATGAGGGGTCGGTGGACCGAGGCTTGAGGATTTCGTGATTGGCGGATGGCCCCTTACCGGGGCCACCTGATCAAGGAGATGACTATGAAAGAGAGTCTGGATCGCGTCGCACGGTTTTTGAAGACCCAACCGGAACTGGCCGGGTACGAGGTTCGGCAGGACAAAGGGGAACTGCATCTGTCCAGGGGGTCGGATTGTTTTGTGCGGCTTATCCCCGAAGAAAAAAAAGGACAGTGGCACATTGAGCATTTCCATAACCAGGAGCGCTGGGAATGTCTTGATTTTGTAGGCTCGCTGGAGGAATGTCTCGACCTGTTGACTGAAAACACCCATTATCTCTTCTGGGAGGGGTGATGCGACGTGCCTAATGACCCGAGTGGTTAATCGAGGGGAAGCCTGACCACCGTCCTTCCCCGGTGGCGGCCCTCCAGCATTCGCTGAAATCTCTCTTCCAGGCCCTGCAGTGGGCATTCTTCGGTGATCGATTCGAGTTTTGCCGGTTTCCAGGGGCCGGCCAGCCTCTCCCAGACCTCTTTTCTCAGCGGCATGGGGGTCTTTTCCGAATTGATGCCGATCAGGCCGACCCCGCGCAGGATAAAGGGGTAGACGTTAAGCGGCAGGTTGGAGGATGCGGCCAGGCCGCAGCAGGTCACCGCCCCACCGTAGGAAGTGGCCTTGACGGCCGAGGCCAGCATCTCCCCTCCCACCGTGTCGACGGCGCCCGCCCAGCGCTCGCCGAGCAAAGACCGATCCTTCTTCTCGACCACCTCAGCGCGGCCGATCACCTCGGCGGCGCCAAGGTTGCGCAGGTAGCCTGTCGCCTCGCTTTTACCGGTGGCGGCGACGACCCGGTAGCCCAGTGCCGAAAGGAGTGTCACGGCCAGGCTTCCCACCCCACCGCTCGCTCCGCTGACCAGCACGTCGCCGTGCTGAGGAGTCACTCCCCATCTCTGTAGTTTCAGGACCGAAAGGGCGGCGGTAAACCCTGCCGTTCCCAGCGCCATACTCTCCCTCAGGGTCAATCCCTCCGGCAGGTGCAGGGCCCATTCCGCCGGGACGCGAATGTACTGGGCGTAGCCGCCCGGTGAATTGGTGCCCAGGTCGTAACTGGTCACAATGACCCGGTCGCCAGGGCGAAAGTTGCCACTCTGGCTCTCGACGACCTCTCCCGCTGCGTCGATGCCCGGCGTGTGGGGATAGTTGCGGGTCACGCCGGCGCCACCGGTCGCTGAAAGAGCGTCCTTGTAATTGAGCGAGGAGTAATGGACCCTGACCAGCAGGCTTTCGTCGGGGAGGGCGGACAGGGGGCGCCTGCAAAGGGAGCGGATGAAGGATCCGTCCGGTCTCAGGTCCGCAACCATAGCGATAAAGGTTGGTTTCGTCATTTCAGCCTCCTTTATCGGGCGACATCCTGGAAGCACGATGGCTGGTTAAAGCGCGGTTTTCTCAACCCCACGTTTGTGAGGGCGATACCTTCGATCCGCCGGTTCTCTGGCGTCCGGGTTTTTCTGAACAGTTGCCCGGTATTTTCGTTTTTCACCTTCCTTCCTATTTAAGAATGGAATGGGGTGATGTCAAGGCGCGCCCTTTAATCTCGCTTAAGCTCGGCTATAATCAGGGGAAAGTGGAGGTTTAAATATGGACGCATTGCCCCCCTTGCCGGTCGATCTCAACGTCCCTGATGAATGGCAAGGGCTTGACCCGATGGCGCTTGGCGGCACTGTGCTGCTGGTAGGGGCCACGGATACGGGGAAAAGCACCTTGGCCCGCTGGCTGATTGAAAAAGCACGCCGCCGCGGACAAACCCCGGCCTGGTTGGATGGTGACCTGGGGCAGTCGAGTCTTGGAATCCCCGGCACGCTCAACCTCGTGACAGAGGCTGGGGGAGCTGCAGGCAAAGTGGCGCGGGCGTCCTTTTTTGTCGGCAGCAATTCGCCGCGGGGACATATGCTTCAGATTCTTACAGGATTGTGCAGGTTGCGTGATTTAGCGAGATCCAAAGGGGCTGATCCGGTCTTCATCGACACCTCGGGGCTGATTGCGCAAGAGTCCGGAGGGGGCGCCTTGAAGGAATGGGAGGTCGAGCATCTGATGCCGACCTCAATTATCGCACTGCAGCGAGGCCAAGAGCTTGAGCATCTGCTGGGCTCCTGGCGGTGTGATCCGCGCTTGCGGCTGCAGATTCTCCCGGTTGCTGCCGGGGTGCGAAGGCGTTCGCCGCAGGAGCGGGCCGGGCGGAGGAGAATCCTTATGGGGCGATTTTTTGAGGGGGCGGGAACGCTTCGCATCTACAAAAGGCAAATACCGGTTTACGGATTGAAGAACGCGGAACCGGGCTGCCTGGCCGGGCTGATCGACCGGGAGGGATTGCTTCTAGGGGCAGCCGTGGTGAGAGAGATTCTGTGCGATGGGCTGGAGCTGGTCAGTCCGTGCAGATCCCTTGAGCAGGTGGCGGTGATTCGCCTGGGGACGCTGCGCATCGATCCCCTGACCGGGACGGAGCTGCACCGCACCGTAAATTCCGTCTTTGGAAGTGAGGCCGAGGAATGAATCAGAGATCACCCCTGCACCGGCACATCCTGATAACCGGGGTGCCGGGTTGCGGCAAAACCACATTGCTCAAAGGTCTGGCTCGTGAACTGCGGGCCCTTCGCCCGGCGGGTTTTTACACCGAGGAGATCCGCCTGCAGGGCCATCGCAGGGGCTTTCGGCTCGTGGGACTGAACGGGGCGGTGAGCCTCCTTGCCCATGTCGATCTTAATGGAGTGCCGCGAGTGGGCAAATATGGGGTCGATGTCGAACGATTCGAGGATTTTTTGAACACCCAGAAATTGGATCAGGTGGCCAGCCCACTGGTGTTCATTGATGAGATCGGCAGAATGGAATGTCTTTCTACGCGCTTCGTTGATGTGGTGCGAAATCTTCTTGATTCGCCCAAAACGATCATCGCCACTGCTGCCCTCAAGGGGTGCGGCCTGATCGCCGAGGTTAAACAGCGGCCCGATGTGGCACTCGTCGAGGTTGGCCCCGGTAACCGCGACCGTTTGGTTGCGGAATTAGCGAACCGGATCGTGGCGATGGTTGAAATCTGAATTTTCGTGCGAGGGAAGCAAATCCTTTTTTGCGAGGTCAGTACCTTCTTCTAAAAGAAAATGCTGACGAGAAACAGGACGAACAACAGGAGGGAGACGTTGCTGAGCACCTTGAAGGGCGTCACAAGGTTGTCCTTGATGAATGTTCCGATGTCCTTGTAGATCACGCTTCCGGACATGAAAATGTCACGGTACCGGCACCCTTCCCGTTTACCGAAGACCAGGATGCCGAGCACGGCAGCTGCGGTTAGGAGGTAGAGGCTGATCAATACGATGCTGAGAGTGTTCATTGAAACCTGCAACTCGGTATTGGGTTATGGGGGGGATTTATCCGTTTCCAATTATCGACAATCATGTTTACCATGATTTCAGCCGTTTGGAAATGCAAAGTTGCTCCCGGGTGGGGGCCTGAAGCGGCAGGCGTATTTTCCGACCAGCCGACAGGCCTGATGAGTGTCGCCAGGTCAGTCCCACAGCAGATGCAGGGTGCTGTCGCCGGCTATCTCCACCCGGGTTCCCAATTCTTCTCCGAGCCTGTTGAAAAGATTCCGCAGCCACTCGGCCTCGGACCTCGTAGCCCTGTTCACCTTGAACTTTTCAAGCCGGGTCGGAACCATCTGCAACGCCGAAAGTTTTCCCGTTGCCGGGTCGATCTGGGCGAAGTACATCAGCCCCAGATCGCTTCTGAACTCCTCGTATCCCTGGATCCCTTCGTAGTCGGAGAGAAAATCCCCCGCCCCGTAGAGGATGAGCCGTCCACGGTAAACCTCGATCCCCTTCGCGTGGTGGGAGGAGTGCCCGTGGATGAGGTCGACTCCCGCCTCATCGATCAGCATCCGGGCGAAGTTTTTCTGCGCGGCGGGTATGGCGTGGCCCCAGTTGCCTCCCCAGTGGATCGAGGCGACGACGATGTCGCCCGGCTGCTCGGCCGCCCGGATCTGCCCGGCGATTTGCAGGGCCGTCTCCCGCGAGAGGTCGGGCAGCAGGTTGATGCCCGAACGCCGGTCGGTTGCCGCCCACTTCAGGGGGATGCCGCTTGACGGGGACCCGCAGCAGAAGAAAAGGACCCTGCCTTTGCCTGCGACAGGAAGCACCGCCGGGGCCCGGGCCTGCTCAAGGTTGTCGCCCGCCCCGGCCCAGCGCACCCCGGCGTTCTCAAGGGTCCGCATGGTCTCGGCCAGTCCCTCGTAGCCCCAGTCGAGCACGTGGTTGTTGGCCAGGGAGCAGGCATCGATTCGGGCCGCGGTGAGCACCGGCGTGTTGGCCGGGTGCATGCGGTAGTTGATTCCCTTGCCGCGCCAGTAGTTGTTGCTGGCGGTAATGCTGGTTTCAAGGTTGATCAGGCGCAGATCGGGGTTTCTTCGCTGCCACTCGGCAAGGGCGTCGCCCCAGGCATAGTCGAAACCGGCAGCGCGGGGGATCGGGCCGCTTCTCCGCTCGGCCAGGTCGACGTAACCCCTTGCGTCCTTAACGTACCCCTCGTGGAGACGCGGAGCTCCCGGATGAGGAAGAATCTGGTCGATTCCCCGGCCGGTCATGATGTCTCCGCACAAAAAGAGGGTCACTTCCATGCGGTTGTGCCTCGTTCCGATCTCCATCCTTTCCTCCCCTGCTTGGAGTAGAACCCAAGGCCACTTCTTTTTATGAGGAACGCTCTATAATATTTTATACACCGGTTCGATGTAGATGGTGCGTGGCCAGGGAATGGGGACATTTTTAAATTTGCCAATCAAAGTTAAAATTAAAGCATTTCCATGTTGATCATTAATCGGAGGTTGTATGTCTACTGCGAATTGGACCGCTGCTGAATTGTTGAAGCTCTCCGGAAGTTATTGGAGTGCCTGTGCCCTGCATGCGGGCGTCAAGCTCGACCTCTTCACCTCGTTGTCGCAGCAGAATCTGACTGCGGCTGAATTGGCCTCGCGTCTTGATCTTTCACGCCGAGGGCTGAAGATGCTGCTCGATGCCCTGACGGCTCTCGAACTGCTGACTAAAAAAGGGGACTGCTATGCAGCGACCACCTTTGCTGGACAGTTCCTCGACCGGTCGGCGCCCGGCTATCTCGGTCACATCATCCTGCATCACCATCACTTGATGGAGAGCTGGAGCCATCTTGACGAGGCGGTGGCCAGTGGGGTCCCGGTGCGCAAGAGTGTCTCCCACGACGCCGAGGAGGCGGAGCGGAAATGCTTTTTGCTGGGGATGTTCGACCTGGCGATGCTGATCGCGCCCCGGGTTGTGGAGGAGCTCGACCTGTCCGGACGGCGGCGGCTGCTCGATCTCGGGGGAGGGCCGGGAACCTACGCCATCCACTTTTGCCGGCAGTACCCTCAGTTGCGGGCGGTGATTTTTGACTTGCCGACCACACGCCCCATTGCCGAGCAGACTCTGGATCGTTTCGGGATGGTCGGTCGCATTCAGTTTGAGGCGGGGGATTTCCAGTCCGATCCGCTGCCGGGATCGTTCGATGTGGCCTGGCTGTCGCACGTGCTGCACGGTGAGGGGATGCAGGGCTGCACCAACTTGCTGGAAAAAGCGGTGGCGGCTCTGGAGCCGGGCGGGCTGCTGCTCGTGCAGGAGTTCATCCTCGAGGCGGATCGCGCCGCGCCGCTCTTTCCTGCGCTCTTTTCCCTCAATATGCTGCTGGTGACCCCGCGAGGGCAGGCTTACAGTGAAACGGAGCTAAGGGTGCTGCTGCAGAATGCCGGTCTGGAGCAGATCGAACGAATGCCGGTGGAGCTGCCGAACGGAGCTGGTATTCTGGCCGGGCGCAAACCTTGATTGAGATATTTGAAGTCTCAACAGGTTCACCTGGTGCTTTCATGTGAATTCTTGTGATCAGCTGCGGGTCTGGGCTTAGCGTAGCCCGAGACGATTGAAAAACAGCCCGAGGTACCTGTTGAGAAAATAGTCCCGTGGGAGCGCAGGGATAACGGGGCCTTTTCTTAACCCGAGTTTTTGCAACTCGTTGATCACCTGGGGGGTGCGACCTATTTTAAGGCTTTGGCGAAACGCCTTGATGGCATGATTCTTGTGCCCGGCGGCCAGGCAGACCCGGCCGAAGTTGAGGTAGCAGACAGGGTTTTGCGGGGCCTTATGGATCGATTTTTTGCAGAGATTCACAGCTTCGCGATACTTCCCGTGCTCTATTGCCAGGCAGTACCCGAGGTAGGATGTGTGCAGCGGGTTTCGCCCCTCTTTGGGCACTTTTTCCAGATGCATCAGGGCGAGCAGGGAATTGCCTTGTTCGGCCTCCTGGATCGCCTTGTCGAGGGGGGATTTGCTGATCTTCTCTTTCATCGGAGTTGCCTTTCTCTATTTCGGACCTTTAATGGCTTCCCGCAAGGGCCCGGTGACCTCATTTTTCGTTTGCCTCAGGGGCTTGACCAGAACATTGTCTGGAATAGCACAAAATGTGCCTTTTGTCCGAAGTCCTGACGCGGCGGGGCATGGAGGTTGCGTCCACGCCTGTCTGCCGGGTTTAGCAGGATCTTTATCTGATAAAGGTTGACAAAAAAAGACAGCCACTGCCGTCATTTCCCTTCTTTTTCCTGGCGGCATCCAAAGGAAAAGCCTGAAGCAGGGTGGCTTTAGGGGCCCGGTGCAGTCCGGGCCCCGAGGCTGGACAAGGCTCACCCGTTACTTTGCGGTAAGGGTTATCGGTTGATTCCCAAGGCCTTGATCGTAGCCAGGTTCAGGTGTTGATCTACCGGCAGGTTGTTGGCTTTCTGGAAGCCGTTTAGGGCTTTCATTGTGAAGGGACCAACAATGCCGTCAATGGGCCCGGGATCAAACCCCTCTTTGGCCAGGCCCTTCTGGATATCGATGACCAGGTCCGTTTTGATGTCTGCTTCGCAGACAATTGAGCGTTGCTCCATCCGCCCTTCGGCAACCAGGTTTTTCTTGGTAACGGTCCTGTAGTCTCCGGTCTCAGGGATCAAGACTTGCTCTGAGACCATCTTGAATTTCGGCGGGATCTTCACCTGGGCAAAACACTCGCCGGGTCGGTCTTCCGACAGGGCTGTGGCTGGAGCCTTGGTGGGGGCGGGCAACATGCCTTCGGCGCCCGGTTCAGCCATGAATCGTTTTCCGGCTTCAATGGCTTCTTCACTACCGGCGGTGCGAATCTTGTCTTGCATGCCGGATGCAAGGCCTTCAGCCTTTTCCGTTCCGGCCTGCATCAGCTCGGATGCTGTTGTGGTACCTCTTTCCGCAAGCTTATCCGTCTGTTCCATGCCCTTTTGGGCAAGGACTTCCACGCTTTCAGTCGCTGTTTGTGCCACCCCTTCTGCAGTGGCTGCGGCTTCAGTGCTTGTGAGTTTGGCATCTATGGCTGTTTCGGCTTTTTCTGCCATGCCGGTTTTGATGCCCTCTGTACTTTTGGTGCCGGGGCTTTCGCTTTCGCACCCCGCCAGGATCAGTGCCACAGCAAGACCCGACAGCAGTAACATTGCCGCCAGCGTTCTCTTTTTAAATGCCGTAAGTTTCATCATTTTGAGTCTCCTGAAGGTGAACATCTGACTGCCAGTGAAGCACCTCTGTCAGGGGCACTGTTACCATAAGAAGTGTCGCGAGGCACTGCACTGCGACCTTGTCCTGAGTTCATTCAACCGCCGATATCGATTTTGTCAAGAAGGGGAGAGGGGGGGCTTTTCTCGTGGGAGGGGCAAGTGTCGCCCAATCGCTTCCCTGAAGTCTCAGGGTGAGACAATACGTGGGGCTTCCAGTTTTTTGCAGTGAAGTCCGGAATGTAACGCATTCATCGCTGGCTATCAGGTGCCCTATTATGCGGTGCACCCCCGCTGCGACGCTAGTATTGATTCTTGTTTCTTTCTCTTCGGGTCAATTCTTTTCTGAGTCGCCGCCGCTTTCCCTCGACAGGTTGTGCGGGTCATAGAGCCATGGAGCCACTTCGTAATGTACGCTGGGGTCGAAATTTTCCAGATGCCAGTAGTATTCCTCCACGGTTTCAACCTCGATGATGTTATCGCCAGAAGACCAGTTGCCCCTGACTTGCTGTCCTTCGGAGTTTTCATAAATTGTGACGGGAGACCTTTCGAGTTCGTCGTGACCCGCTCCGGTAACGATCGATGCAACGACCAGAGCAACCGCTGTCAAAATAAGGCTTCTCATTGTTGGGGCTCCTTTCTCCCCAAGGGGACGCTTCTTGTACTTCTATTGTACGCCATTGGGCTACCTGCAATGATGAGAACAGGGGGGGGCATTACCCCTGAAAGTTTTTTTCCACTAAGGAATTTGGGTTTGGGGAAGGGGGCGTCGTTGCCTGCCGTTATCACCTTGCTGCCGGCAGTCGTCTGTTATTGCGTTTTTTTTGTGCATCAGGAGGGGCCATTCTGCAGCGGTGAGTCGGTTGCTTGTCAGGGTCCTTCCCAGCGTTATAATGCCAGTAGAAAGGGGACGGATATGAAGCTGCTACTCTGCGTGCTGTCGGCCCTTCTACTGGCTGCTCCGGCCTGGAGCGCCACTCTGCAGGGGGATTGTGCCATCCGTTTTCACGGGACATCGACATTTGTCAATTTTGACGGCTCGGGATCCTGCACCCCCTTTGTGGTCGAAGTCAATAACGACCTGAGCCGGGCGGAAGTTCTCCCCGGTGGCGAGGTTCAGGTGCCTATTGACGGCATGACCACGGGGATAGGCGCGCGGGACCGGGATATGCGCAAGATGTTCAACAGCGCTACCTGGCCGTTGGTGCGCGGCCGCATCGGTGCCATCGATGCCCGCAAGCTGCTGGCGCAGATGACGACGTCCGGCTCTGAAGCGAGGTTGCACTTCGATTTGATCTTGCGTGAGACCAGCCGTCCGGTGACAGCAAGGGTTACCCGCTTTGTCGAGACGGAAGAGGGGATTGTGCTCGATTTCGTCTTCGATGTTTCGCTCAAGGCTTTCGGTATTAAGCCGCCGCGGGTTTTCCTGCTTGTCAAGGTGGGTAATCTGGTCGGCGTGGAGGTGAGCGCGGTCTTCAAGAAGCCGGCTGTCTCTGATATGAATCCGTGAGTTCAGGTTTGAGTGAAAAAGGCTTTCGGGGGGGCAGCCTTATCCACACCGAACTCACCCGGCAACCCAGGAAACCAGGCCTATCTCGGGCATGGTTTTCAGCCCCGCCGAGGCGTGGACCACCCGGGCCAGTGCGTTGGCCAATATGGCGCAGGTGGCCATGTCTCCATGGATGCCGCCCCTGATCCGGGAAAAAACGGGGGGATCGCCTTCGATGGTGACGGAGTCCGTCGGCGAGGGGTGATCAAGGCGTGCTTGCAGCTCCAGGGTGATGACCGCCTTGTTTTTCATATAGCCACTTGCCGTCTGGCAGATGCCCGCCACCCTGCCACTGTAACGATTCGGCAAAACCGAGGTGGCCGAGCTGGTGCTCGGCCACCGTTTCTTCGAACGCCCCAGGGGGAATGCCAGCGCCGATCTTTTTTAGAAAGGAAAGCCGCCGCTGGGAGGCGTCCTGGTGTCTTTGGACCCGGATCGATTCGACGTGGCTGCAAGCTCCGGATAAAAGAATGGGCAGAGTGTCCATGACAAGGCCCGGGTTGACACCGGTCCCCAGGAGGGTTGCTCCGGCTGCGCGGGCTGCTTCATCGAGGCTTTGCGCCAGGTCTGGATATTTGGCCCAGGGATAGACGAGTTCTTCGGCAGAGGAAATGACATTTTTGCCATGTCTGAGGCAAAGGCGCAGCTGCTCTTCCAGGCCGGGAAGCCGGGAGGTCGTGGTGAGGATGACCACTTTCCCCTCACTGCGGCGCAGAATGTGGTCCGCATCTGCGCCAACCTTGATTCCGGTCGGTCGCGGCAGGCCGAGGATATCGCCGACATCCCGGCCAACCAGCAGGGGGGAGTGGTCGATGGCCCCTTCAAGGACGACGTCTTTCCGGTGCAACAGGTATCGTACCACCCCTTGACCGATGGCACCCATCCCGAACTGGACTACTTTGAGCGGTTGGGGCATGTCTT
>CALZIC010000033.1:13417-15454 GCA_945787285.1 uncultured Desulfuromonadales bacterium | reverse complement strand
GGATGGTATTGACGATAGAACGGGGATAGTTTTTTTTAAAGATTACTGGCAAAGAGAAAATGAAAAGGGATCCAAAATTAGAACTGGTGACCATGTTGACCTGTGGAACGGGTGGCGGTTAGCAGGTAGCCTTACTGGTTCAATCATTCGTGCTACTTTCAACCTCTCTATTCCAGGGGTATTTAGCGACTTTAAAGAATCTAAACAAATTCTATTCTGGGAAATTAAATAAAGATATGAGATATCTACTAACCCTTTTTCTTTCACTGACTTTGTCAAGCACACCAGTGTTAGCCTCAGAGAATGTGGATGTTTTTGCAGCACTCATGCAAGCTCGGGATGTTAAAATCCCACAAGAAAATCTACACTGTGAATTAAATGGTGTGAATACCAAGGCAAACACTGACCGTACAGTTTATAACGATGTTACGGTTGAGGACGTGTTAGACGACTATTTTAGTTGGATATTTTCAGAGACTAAATCAAAGAAAAGAAATGTTTTGACCTGTGAGGGAGAAAAAATACTAAATTGCTATTTGATGTACGGTAATAGCCCATCTGGTATCTTCGGCTTTGGTGAGTCATGGCAAATTTTTCTGAAATTTGACTACAATTCTCTCAATAAGCAAATCGTTACAGAAAGCTTAGAGTGTATACAAGTGCCATAGAGAGAGGTTTAAAGCAGTTTTCGCTATTGCCTATTGAAACCATTTTTTTGGACAGAGACCTTTACCTCAATTGGTGCGCTTTGAACTAAAGTCTACCAGTCGGCGTTGAAGAAAATCCCTGCAAAATCCGTTAGAAAATAAAAAATTGGCTTGATCCGCAGAAACTTCAGGTAGAGGTTAGAAAAAATCATTGAAAAAAACTTTTTCGATCGCTTTTTTGGGTCTTTGCTAGCATTCTGCTCGAATGGGCATGCTGAGACACCTGTTGAGTTCTTAATGGATTGCAGCCTTAATTATTTCAGCGGGTTTACAGAAAATTGCCGAGCAGCAAATGAAATTTATAAAAACACCCATAAATATAAAAAAATAAGTAAAGACATCGTTGAAGGTTCAACCGAGAGAGGTACTCTTGAGGCCTTATTGGACCATGGTCAAATAAAAAAAATTTCTGTAACACATTATGGTGAAATGGGATATAGAAATCTGGATGTTTTTTTTGACAAGGAAAATCCAATTTTGCTTTCTGATGAAACGACCTATTACGACCGTCCTATTTACATAGAAGGATTCAAGGTGGTTTCGAAAACGCTACTATATTATTTGTTTAAAAACGGCTCTATCTTTGAGTCAACACCTGGCGCAAATCAACAGCCACAAAAAGTTTCGCCAGAAGTTGACTATGCCATCCGTGAAGAAATAGACGCCTATATCAAATTGGTGGAACCCAAGAAAACAGACTAGAGAACGAAATGATATCCCGACATCTCTCACATCATAATTCTGCCAACCAGAGCCACTTCGCCTTCAGGGTGCGCGGCATTCCCGATGAGACCTTTGCAGTCGCGGAATTCACCGGCAGCGAGCACTCCCTCTCCGAAGACTTTCGGTTCGAAGTCAGACTGCGCTCCGAAGGGCTGATTCAGCCGGCGCATGCGGTGGGGCAACGGGGCGTCTTCGAGATGGCCTGGGGAAGACCAGTCGCCTACATTCATGGGGTGGTTGGCGACTTTCGCTTTGCCGGGAAGAGTCCCGCCGGGTACGAATACGTCGCCAGCCTGGCCTCCCCACTCCTCCCCCTCAGGTTGGCCCGGCACAACCGGGTCTTTCTCAACAAGACGGTGGTGGAGGTGGTCGAGCAGGTGCTCCTTGGCGCCGGCCTAAAGGCCGACGACTTCGAATTTGTCACCCGCCAGCAGTACCCGCTGCGCGAGTACTGCGTGCAGTACGAAGAAACGGACTACGATTTTCTGCAGCGCTTGCTGGCCCACTATGGCCTGTTCTTCCGATTCGAATCGGACCGGGAAAAATCGCGGATCGTCTTTAACGATGCGATCGAAGATCTCCCCGCCCTTTCCGGCGGTGAGCTCCT
>CALZIC010000033.1:0-13400 GCA_945787285.1 uncultured Desulfuromonadales bacterium | reverse complement strand
TTCCGGCGGTGAGCTCCTCTACCAGGAGCAGAGCGGCACCCACCGGGGGCTGGAGACGATCTTCGCCTTTCGCCCCCGGGCGCAGATGCTTTCTGCCCAATTGCAGCTGCGGGACTACAACTACCGTACCCCCCAGCTGCACCTCGACGCCGAGTCCCCCCGGCCGAGCCAACCGGGAGGGGCCGGAGAGGACCGCCGCTTCGGGGAGAATTTCAAGGACCCGGATGAGGGTCAACTCTTCACCAAAGCGCGGCAGCAGGCTCACGACTGGCAGCGCGAGACCTTCATCGCCGAGTCGGACTGCCAGGGGATCGTTCCCGGCTGCCGCCTCACTATGATCGACCACCCCGATGCGGCGCTGAACGGCGAGTACCTGGTGGTCGAAGTTGAACACCAGGGAGGGCAGGGGGCCGGTGCGACCTATGCCGGCAGCCAGAAGGGGATGACCTACCGCAACAAGATGCTGCTGATTCGCGCCGGGGTGCCTTACCGCAAGCCGCTGCCGCAAAGGCGCGTAGTGAATGAAACCTTTACCGCCCGCATTGAATCCACCGGGGGGGACTACGCTTATCTCGACGGCGAGGGGCGCTACCGGGTGCGGGTCGATTTTGATCTCGGCGATGCCGCCGAGGGGCAGGCCAGCCACGCCGTGCGGCTGATGCAGCCCTACGGCGGCGACCAGTACGGCCAGCACTTTCCCCTGCATGCCGGCACCGAGGTGGCGATGACTTGCGTCAACGGCGATCTCGACCGGCCGATCCTGCTCGGGGTCCTCCCCAACCCCGACACCGCCAGCCCGGTCGCCTCCGCCAACCCGAACCAGAACATGGTGCGCACATGGGGTGGCAATCAGCTGATAATGGACGACCAGCGCGGCAAGGAGAAAACCGAGCTCTTCACCCAGGGCCGAAAAAACATCCTCACCCTCGATGCCGACAACGAAGGGCACCTGCTGCGCCTGGCCACCGAAGAGGGGGAGATGGAGGTCTACGCCAACAAGGAGATGCGCATCGAGTCGGGTGCAACCCAGACCCTTGAGTCGGGCAATGAACACCTGGTTCGGGTCGAAAACGCTCAGCGGTTGATGACCAAAAACGGGCAGGTGCATATGCACGCGGCCACTGAAATCCGCATGGAGGCAGGCGACCATATCCTCTACCTGGCCGAGAACGAGGATATGACCCAGAGCGCCGCCGGCAACATGATCACCGAAGTCGGCCAATCCCAATCGACCGAAATACAGAGCCTGGATCTCGATATCCTGGTCGACCAGGGAAGTACCCGCATCGATGCGAAGAGGGCGATAACTGTCAAGGGGCACAGCGGCGGCACCATCCACATCGGCCAGGGAGGCGGCGCCATCGAGATCAGCTCCGGGGGCGATCTCACCATCGAAGCGCCGACCTTTGAGATCAACGCCGGCACCATCAACATCAAGGCGGGGAATCTCGGCAATAATTGAGGGTTCAAAAACGTCGGCAGGCAGTGCCCGCCCTACAAAACTACAAGTGGAGGAGAAACATTTCCCCGTTTTTGTACGCTTTTCTGTGGGAGCGAATTTATTCGCGATTTTCAACATCAATCGCGGTTAAAACCGCTCCTACAAACGGCACCACTTTCCACTCAATAAACTTGCCCAGGAACAGAGCCTTTACGGTTTTTGAATAGACAGAGTGTTTATCTACAACAGCAAGGAACATCGCATGAACAACAAAGTCACCCGACTCTACCCCGGCCAGGATCAACCGCAGGGTCAGACCGCCATCGCCACTGTGGTCGACACCGAAAACGGCGAGGCGCTGACCGTCGCGATCACGGGAGAACAACTGACGGTCGTCGGCCACTTCGGCGAAGTCCCGATCCTCAAGAGCGGCGACCGGGTCGCCGTGATGCAGGCCGAAGATGGTGTCATCGTCATGTCGCGCCTGCGCAGTCCCGGAGAATCGCCCCTCCCCCTGGCCCTCGACCAGGACGGGCGACTCGAGATTGAAGCGGCCGGGGGCATTTGTCTTAAGAGCGGCGAGAGCCGCATCGAAATTACCGCCGACGGACGCATCTGGGTCGACGGCCGTGAAATCTACAGCATCTCCGAAGGACGCCTGCGCCTGCAGGGCTCTACCATCGAACTGAACTGATCCGGCACATGAACCTTACCTACGCCCAGACCCATTGGGACTCCGCACTGGTCCTGTTTCGCCAGCGATGCGCATGGCCGGCGCGCGAACTGGCCGACGCCGCCCCCCTGGAGCGGCTCGAACAGCGCCTGCGTCTGCACCTTCACGTTCTGGCCCGCTGCCCGGAGACCGCCGAGCGGCAACCGGCCAAGACTCCCGACGCCTTCGCCTGGCTCGCCAGCCAGCTCAGCTCCCCCGATGACCAGGTTCGCAAAACCGGCTATCGCAGGGCCTGCCAGCTGCTGGTTGAGGGAGGGGCCACAGGGCTCGGCGCTTTCGCCGCCCTGGCCCTTTTCTGCCCTCCTGAAGACGATCACTGCACCCTCGATCTGTACCGAGACCATGAACAGCTGCGTCCTATCCTCTTCAGCTTGTGGCGTGAACAGAGCTTTCAGGTTCCCCCTGCGCTCTACAACCGGGCCGAGCTGCAGGGGCGCAACCCCGATCTGCAACAGGCCGCCCTTGCCTACGCCGCCGACAATCCCAACGTCAGCCTCGAACTGTTCCGCGCCTACTACCAGCCCCTGCTCGGAGCCGCCCGACCGGTCGGCGTCGCCGCCGGGGTGATGTGCGCCGCTCTGCGCGGCGGTCTGCTGCGCGGCGACCGGGATCTGCCAAGGGCTCTGCGCCGGGCTATCGAACTCGAAACTTCGCCCGAGGCTCAGCTGGCTCTTCTGCGCATCGGCGCCCTCTCCGGCGATTCCCAGATCTACCCGGTATTGCGCAGCCGCCTTGAAAACCATCCCCAGAGCGGCGCCCGCCTGCTCGCCCTCTATGGCCGTCCCGAGTCCCTGCCCGATCTGCTCGCCGCCCTCGATAAGGCACCGGGCATGGAACCGGCGTCCAGCGCCTGGTTCTGGCTGACCGGGCAGCGGCTGGGGCGCAAACCGCGGCTCAGCCTGGTTGGGGGAGAAGATCAGGGGGCAACCGGCGAAACGATGCCGGACAGCGAGGCCGCCAGAAACTGGCTGGAGCAGAACCGTTCCGGCTTGGCCGATGATGCACGCCTTTTTCGTGGACGCCCCGTAGGTATCCCAATGCTGATAAGTTCGGCGCAGAGTTTGGCCGGAAATGGGGATGCCGACCTGCTCGACCTGCTCGCGGTGCGTCTGCAGCGCCCGCTCGGAATCACCGCAGGAGCCTGGAGGGCCGTGCGCACAAAGATCCTGTCCCAGATTTCAACCACTTCCGGAAATGCCCGGACCGCTTCATCGATGGCGAACCGGGAGGTGCCCCGCCATGTTTGAGCTCGACAACCGCAGCGACTGGGTCGCCGGTCTCTATCCCGGCTGGAGCCTCAACGGAAAGCGGCAGATGACCGCGGTCTTCAAGATCGCCTACAGCTACGATGCTCAGGGCCGGGTGACGCCGCTGACGCAGCCCCCCGAGATCGAGGAAGCCGATCGCTACCACGGCGAGCCGGGGATATCGAGCCTGGCCGCCGCCTGCGAAACGGTTCCCTTCAAGGACGGCGGGGAGATTCTTCTCAGCGGCACCGCCCATCCTCCCAAGCCCGGATCGACGGTGATGGAGATCTCGGTCGGCCTGCGCCGCGCCGACGACCGTTTCTGGGAAAAGACCTTGCGCCTGTTCGGTCCGCGGCGCTGGGACAAAGGGCTGCTCGGCATCAGCGCCGGCAAGCCGGCCCCCATAGAGCCTCTGCCGCTTCGCTACGAGTACGCCTACGGTGGCGGCGATCCCAACCACGAGGATCAGCTCTACGCCGCCAACCCGGTCGGGCTGGGCTTCAGCCAGAAAGGCTGGCGGGTCAAGGGGATGGCCCTGCCGCAGATCGAGGTCGGCCCCAAGTTCATCACCGGACCCACCCAGCGGGTACAACCGGCCGGATACGCTCCGCTCGCGCCGTTCTGGGAGCCGCGCCTGGAGCTCAGCCAGCAGATCGACGAAGATGCCATCGCCTGGGGCGGATGTCCCTTCGGCGGTAAAGCGCCGTCCGCTCTGTACAACGCCGCACCCCTCGACCAGCGTTTCGACAGGCCCTTCGAAGGGGGAGAGACGATCCGGCTCAAGGGGCTGATCGCCGAGGCTTCGCACCCGGACGGGACGCTGCTGCAGATCCCCAGGCCCCGACCCGAGCTGAAGCTCGTTTGCGGAAACCGGGTCGAGACCCTGCAGGCGGTCTGCGACACCCTGGTGGTCGACACCGACGCCCGAACCCTTTGTCTGCTCTGGCGCACCGGGCTGCCGTGGAATATTCAGGACCAGCACACCGACTGGCTGGTCTTGAAAGATCTCGACCTCGAAGAGCAGCGCCTGGCTGAAGCCGAAGAGGAGAGGCAGCCATGATCCGGCCGAAACGAATACCCCCTTCCAAGGGGGTGGAGCAAGAACCGGCCGGGCAGCAGGAACCCTGCCCAGAAAGCCTGATCACTGGCCTCGGCCTCTGCTGCATCGCAGGAGACCAGCCCTTTGCCCTTCTCGGGGCGGTCGGCGCCGATCTCTCCGGTGCCCGCCCCGACCCGTTGCTGAGGGTTCCGGTACCGGGCCAGGAGGGGGACCAGTCGGTCATGAGCGCACCGGTGGCGGTGCTCGAGGGGATCGATCATCCTGCCGAGCGAATGGAAATTCTGGCCGGTTTGGCCCTGGCCAGGGCGGCCGATTCCCTGCCGAACGATACCGACGGCGAAAAGGTGCTGGTCGTTACCCTGCTGCCGGGGCAGGAAACCACGAGGGGGGGGGCGATCAGAACCCGCCAGTTCGAGGAGACGTTCCGCGCCCAGATCCCCCAGCTGAACGCCGCCGATTTTCGTTTTGTTGACCTGGCCTCAGGTTCGACCCGGCAGCTGGTCGAGGTTTGCCGCGAACTGGCTGCGGGAACCTGGCAGGCGGTGCTGTTCGGCGGCGTCGATTCGCTGGTCGATACGGTCAGCTGCACCGATCTGGCCCTGGCCGGGCGCATCATGACCGCCGGCAGCTCCGAAGGGCTGATCCCCGGCGAAGCGGCCGCCTACCTGCTCCTGCAACCGGCGGATGCTCATCCCGTTGGAGTACTGGCCCATATCGGAGGAGCCTCCCAGGCCGAGGAGCCGCATTCCGGCAGGGCCGACAGCCAAAAAATGGTCGGACTGGCCGCCGCTGCGGAACTGGCCCTCTGCCAGGGTCGCCTCTCCGCCAGTGCTCTCGGTGGGGTGGTGATCCCCTTTGGAGCCGAAACCTCCGGCACCCTCGAATGGTACCAGGCTTCGCTGAAGCTCTGGCCACCGGCACAAGGCGAGGCGCCGGAAGTGGCCACTCCTCAATCGGAGCCGAAAGCCCCACGGGAGGAGATGTCACTCCACGTCGCCCTGGGAGAAACAGGGGCCGCCACCTTTCCCCTCTCCCTGGCCCTGGCCTGCGCTCGTTTCGAATTCGACCATCCGGTCATGAAACACCTGCTGGTTTGCGATGCCGGGGATGCGACGTTGCGCGGGGCGGTTTTGCTGCAAAGGGCGTAGCTGGTGTGAATTGAAAAACCTCCATCAATAGAGCCAATGTTCATCTCTTTGGACGATTTTATGGCCTAAAATGCTTAATTTGCTTTTCCAAAGTTTGTGAATATGGTTAAATTCGTTTTTTCGATTTTTATTTAAAAGTACGCCCCACTTGTCGGTTCTCAGGGGCAAAATGATGATCATTCAATAAGGGGGTTTGCTGCTGATGAAGAAAATGCTTTTGTTTCTCAGTCTTATGGTTCTGGTTTTGTCGGCAACAGGAGCCATGGCCGAGGATGTGATCGGGCGCATTCAGACGCTCAAAGGTCAGGCAGAGATTGAACGGGGCACCGAGCGCATTGCGGCCTCGATCGGCCTGCCACTTAATCAGGGTGATGTGGTGCGGACCGGCAAGGACGGCGGCCTGGGGCTCGTGTTGTGGGATGATACCTCCCTGGCTCTGGGGTCAAACAGCGGAATGGCCCTCAAACAGTTTGTTTTTCACCCGATTGAGAATAAGTTCTCGGTGATCCTGCGTATGGTCAAGGGGGCTTTCGTCTACCAGTCCGGAGTGATCAGCAAGCTGGCACCCGAAGCGGTAAAGTTGGAAACGCCCGCTTCGACCATCAAAGTTCATGGAACCCGGCTGTTGATTGAGATTGTGGAATAAGTCACCGTTTTGCCGAGCAAAACGTAAAATGTAGAGGAGAAAATACAAAGATGGAAATTTTAACCCCTATTCTGGTGTTGCTGGTCGTGGTTCTCCCCGCCTTTTTCGACGGGGCCGATAAGGAAAAGGCGGCTAGCCAGCCTGAACCGACCGCTCAGGTCGAAGTGATCACCGAAGCCGAAGTCAAGAAAGCAGCCGAAGTCAAGAAAGCAGCCGAAGCCAAGAAGGCAGCTGAAGCCAAGAAGGCAGCTGAAGCCAAGAAGGCAGCTGAAGCCAAGAAAGCAGCCGAAGCCAAGAAGCCCGCTGAAGCCACGGAGACGGTCGTACTGCAGGCCGACCTGGACGGCACCGTCGGCCAGGCCGAAGTGATCACCGCGGGCGGGAGCCAGCTTCTGACCGAGGCGGGGCAGATGACCACCGTCACCACAGCAAGCGAAGCTCCGTCGGTACCTACCACGGCCGGCCAGGAACTGATCGATGAAAAATTCTCCGGGGCGTTGGCCGCTGAGACCCAGGCCGCCGAGTCCCAGGCCGCCGAGAAGTTTAATCTCTACTTCAAGACCGACAGTTTCGAGCTCCTTCCCGAATCTCAGGCTCTGCTGTCCGAGATTATTGCCGCTATCAAGGCGCGCGGCTCTTCCGAGATCAGCGTTAACGGTCACAGCGACAGCACCGGGTCGGAAATCTACAACCTGAAGCTGTCCCTCGACCGCGCGAAAGGGGTCCGAAACCTGCTGGTCGAGAAGGGGGTTGCCGAGGACCATATCAGCACCACTTCCCTTGGCGAAGGCGACCCTCTGGTCCCCACCGCCGACGGCGTTGCCGAGCCGCGCAACCGGCGTGTCGAGGTGATTGTCCGCTAAGTCGTTTAATGGGATGACAACTGATCTGCGGAAACCGAAAAGGCCTGTGCACCAGCACAGGCCTTTTTTGTCTTTACTCGACTTGCGGGTGTGTTGCGACCGTGGGAGGGGTCTCCGGTTCCCCGCTTAAGCGGGATCTTCGGAGTGCTGGGTGGAACCGTGCAACTGCGTGGCGTTTTCTGCGAGTTCGCTGGTGATCCGTTGCCAGATTTTTTCGCAATCCCCTACGGCCTTGACGATCTCCGGATCGAACTGGACGCCGCTGCTTCCGAGGATAATCCGCAACGCCTCCTCATGGCTGACTGCGTCCTTGTAGATCCGTTTGCTCACCAGGGCGTCGTAGACGTCCACCACCGCCATCAGCCGGCCGGCCAGGGGGATGTCCTCACCCTTGAGTCCCTCCGGATAGCCCTGCCCGTTCCACCATTCATGGTGATAGTAGACGATGTCCTTGGCCAGCTGCAGGGTTTTGCCGATATCGGTGCTGACTCGCTGCTCGGCGTCGAGGATCGCCTCCCGGCCATAGACCGTGTGCTTTTTGATCTCTTCGAACTCCTCCGGTGACAAGGTGCCGGGCTTTTGCAGCAGGCTGTCTGGAACGCCGACCTTGCCGATGTCATGCAGAGGCGCCAGCTGGTAGAGCAGTTCGATATCGCCGGGGCTGAGCAGCGGTTGGAACTTCGGGTGCCGGCAGAGGTTTTCGCACAGAACCTTGAGGTAGTTCTGGGTGCGCAGGATATGTTCCCCGGTTTCGGTGTCGCGGATCTTGGCCAGGGAGGCCAGCGATTGCATAGTGAAGTTCTGCATCTGCGAGGCCTGGCGGCTGTGCCGAAGGGCCTTTTTTTCCTCGGCGCGGAACCTGACCAGGGTGGCGGCCGGAAAGGCTCCCCCGAGCAGAATGAGCCCCATCAGCGGCGAATAGAATATGCCCCCGGCCTCCAGCAGCCAGCCGCTGGTCAGCCACAGCCCCAGCCCCAACACCAGGGTAAAGCCGAGCCCGAGAAGAGGCGGAATCCTGGCAAAGAGCAGGGTCACCAGCAGTCCGATGGCCACGATGGAAAGGACCTCGAGACCGGGCATGAAAGCAGGCCGAACCAGAAAGGTGCCGTTCAGCAGGTTGGCGGCCACCGCGCCATGGATTCTGATTCCGGCGGTGGTGGAGCTCAGCGGGGTGGTGAGGCTTCGATCCAGGCCGGCCGCCGTGGTTCCGACCAGCACCATCCGCCCGCTCAAAATCTCGGTGGGAACCCGGTCGTGGAGGATGTCCGCCGCCGAGAGGCGGGTCAGCTGCGGCAGGGCCGCTGGAAAATGAATCAGCAGGTTGCCCCGGCCGTCCAGGGGGATGATCGTGTCTTTCGCCCGCAGGGATTCGATGCCGAGGGGGCCTTCTTTGAGCAGAATCGTTTTCTCGCCGGCGAACGTCAAAAAGGTGGCCAGGGCCAGGCTGGGGTAGATGTTGTCACCGTACCCGATCACCAGCGGGGCCCGGCGCAGCACACCGTCTCGGTCTGGGACGGCGTTGAGAAAGCCCGACCGGGTGATCGCGCCGGCCAGGGAGGGGATGGCGGTGGTCGCCGAAGAAGCCTGGAACAGCTCCGGCGGCCCGCCTTGCCGCGCAGCCGCGCCGAGGCGGTTGACTGAAAGCGGGTGCAGGATCACCGGATCCTCCGGGGGGGCGACAGGGGGGGGGAAATTGAAGGTAAAACCCAGAACGTAGGAGCCCTGGCTCAGCACCTGCGCGAGGATCTGGTCGTTGGTCAGGGGGGGGGCGGGCTGGCGGCCAAGAAGCCGGGCCAGCTCCGCTTCGATGAAGGGGGAAAACGGGCCGCAGTCACGGTCGGGCTCGGCCAGCAGGATGTCGACGCCGACCGCTTGCGCCCCCGCGTCCGTGATCTTGTGCAGCAGCAGGGCGAGTATGCCGCGGGGCCAGGGCCATTGCCCGAACTCCTGAAGGCTCGCCTCATCCAGCTCGACCAGCACCGGGCCTTCGCCGCCTTCGGGTTGCTGCAGGTCGATGGCCAGAGAGTCGTAGATCCGGTTTTCCAGAGCCTGGAGAAAGGCCGGCCGCCAGGTCGCCAGCGCGACGGTCAGCAACGTCAGGATGAGTCCGACCGCCAGGATCCGCCGTTTTGTGTGGATGGCACTGGGCATGGCGTACCGCCTTGGTTAAACCTGGATCCGTGAGTTCGGGGTGGAAAAAGAGTGTAAGTGCTTGGCCTAAATAAGTGTTTCAAAAAAATCGAGGCGCACCCTAAGGTTCGTCGGTGATTTTTTGATCGCTTAGGCAGGTCAATGACTTGCGCTATTGCCCGGTCAGGACTCACAGATTCAGGTTAAAAGCCGTGTCTCAGCGAACGGTGATCTCGACCCGCCGGTTGCGCGGTTCGGCAACATTGTCTGCGGTGGGCACCAGCAGGTTTCCCTCGCCGTGGGAGGTCACCTCGAGGATGCCCTGGTCGACCCCCCGGTCGATCAGCAGCTGGGCGATGCCCTGGGCCCGTTCGCGGGACAGCTTGAGGTTAAATGCCGCGTCGCCGACCGTATCGCTGTGGCCGACCACGCTGTTGTCGACCGATTGGCGCCGGGCAATCGTCTGCAGCACCTCGGTCAGCAGTTCCCTGGAGGCCCGGGTCAACTCGGTGGAGCCGGGTTCGAAATAGAGGATAAACCGCTTGGGGGGCAGAGGCTGGGCGGCCAGGGTCTTGCCGAAAAGGCTTTCGATCCGCTGCGGGGTGACCGGCAGCGGTGATCGGGGGGCTTCATTCGGACTGTTCATGCCGGTTGCCTGAAACGGCTGAGCGAGGACCTGGCTCCCCTTGTCGTTGGCCACGGTGATCTGTCCGACCGTACCGTCTTCGTTGGGGAGTAACACGAACATGTTGCGGGGGGCGCAGCAGGCGCTCAGCGCCAGTGCAAAAAACGATATCAGCAAAAACCAGGCGATTCTTCTCATGACCCCCCACTTCATTTGCTTCCTCACTCTAAAACCGCTCACATCAACCCCCAATTTTCACTACAAAGCGGGTTCCGCGCACCCCTACCGTCCCGACCGGGGTTTCGAAACGGACGGCGTCGGGGGCCAGCTTGGCCATATTGCCGGAGACGTAGGCCGCGAGACCGCGCAGCATGCGCAGCACCATGGCCATTTTGTTCTCGCCCGGGGAGAAGACGAATTCATCGATGGTTAATTCGCTCTCCGGTCCGAGCGAAAGCAGGGTGTCGTCACGGAAGATGGCGCCCAGGCTGCCGTCGCTCCCGGTTCGAAGGGTATCCCCCTGCTGCAGTTTGAGCCCGGGGGTGGCCACAAGAGTTACGCCCGCCCGGTCGATAAACGCCGCGCCGTCGACGGTCTTGAGGCTGCCGATGGTCCGATCCTCCCCAAATACAGAGCCGGCAAAGAACAGGCTTGTTGCCACAAGCAACAGCAAGGTACGCAGCACTACCTTGTACATTCGTCCCCCAATTTAAAAAAAATTAGAATTCATTCAAACTTAGTAGTATTGACGGAAATTGTCAATAGCGGGGTGTCCTCAACAGAGGTGGGTTTTAATCGTTAATCTGCTGAGGCGGCGGGAGAAAGGACAAAAGCCACAGGCTGCCTCCTGTGGCTTTTTGAATGAGTGCCGAACTAAATTCTTATGTATGACGAGTTTAGTTCATTTCACAAATTCGCCGGCCAAACCCTTCCACTTTCTCCCAGTCGGTGAATTCGATAACGGCTTTGGGATCGGTCGGGCCCTTGGTCATCCACATGATCATCTGAATCATGATGCGGTCCCAGAATGTGTAACTGGGATAGTCGAGCATGCCTGCAATCACCACAACCTCTTTGGGCTGCCAAGCCAGCTGCTTGAGAAATTTCTGAAGATAGGGGTTGGCTTCGGGCCGGCTTTTCTCGGGCTTGCGTGCGACCAGGTTCACCGAGAAAAGCGCGTTGGGCATGTTGTCCAACAAGGTTTTGTTTTGCGTAATAAAGTCGGCTATCAGCGGACTGTGCTTGCCGTAGCGGACGCTGCCGCCAAGCACCACTTTGTCGAAGGAATTCAGGTCGAGAGATTTCGCATCCTCAACGGGAACCAGGGTGACCTGGTGGGATTGCTCCTCGATTACTTGCTGCAACCGGCTGCATATGAGTTTTGTGTGCCCATCTGTGGTGTGGTAGATGATGAGTATTTTGGACATTCTGCCGAAACCTTTCGTTATCTGTATTTTCAGGAAGCGGGGGGCGCTTCATCAAAGCTTCCCTTCAGCATTACATTCTTCTAAAAACAATAGGGTTGCGAGTGGACTGTTTGATAATCGTATCGGTTGGTTGTGGTCTCACTAAGTGTCATAGGAGGGTACTGATCGAAGTTTTTGAATGCTCTTTTGGAGATAATCGAGATGGCTGGAAAAGACCTGACCATCCTCAACACCATAGTTGGAAACAACAAAAAGCGAGGTAATTATCTCAGATAGGGGTAGGCAGGCATTTATACGGTTTGAATCAGGTTCCTTGCTCTCAGAGGTCTTCGGCATTTGAACAAAATCGCAAAGTATAAATTTAATCGCCTGAGAAATCCGGGCACGATCAAGTTGGCTCTCAGATTTTTCAAGTTTGTCGATGAGGGTTTCCATCTCCTTTAGTGTTGTATTGGTATTCATTTCTTGAATCCTTTTTTCTAAAGGTCTAGCGCAAAAGAGTTTAGCGTTAAATTTATCCCGGCTGGAAGATATTGGTGGATTTAGCTTGAGGGATTATCTGTTGTGTAGACGTGTTAAGGCAGGTTTTTTGAGGGGCCAACGCGCCCCACCGTATGGAAAATGAGTTAGATCATTTTTGCTAAAAAAGTGCAAGAACTTTAATGTCTCGCTCCTTTTTACACCCATATTGACGGGACCCAAATTTGCGAGTCTCGGCTGTATCTAATTGCTATCGCTTTGTGTCGGATGGACTTCAAACTCCCCCTCCAAAAAAAAAAAGATAAACCCACGACCTCCGCAAGGAAGGCCGTGGGCTGGGGTATCCATACAACTCAACATTCCGTTAGCAGGAAAGGCCTGCGGGAGTTTTAAATTCAGCAGGGGCTGGATGTTTCTTCAGGGTGCTCTCTACGTAGTAGACCGCACGGCCCACGTCATCCCTGGTGAACGCGATGTGCTTCAGGCAATTCGGGCACTTGCGCGTCTTGCCCGGAACAATGCTCTTCAACTGGTTCTTGACAACCCCCCTGCAGTGGGGGCATTCAAGGCGAATCGAAAAATCCACTCCTATTACTCCTCTCATCTCATATTTGGCCATTTGATTTCTGCACGTAATATTCTGTCACGCAAAAGGCCATTTTCAAGTGAGCATAAAAAAAGGCGGGACCTTGTGGTCCCGCCATTATTCAATGGGAGGGTACTACGGTGTCGGCGATTACTTCTCTTCGGCCAGAGGCGTCATGATCGCTGCGTACTCAGCGGCGTCGAGTTTCTCGTCCTGGTTGGCGTCAGCCGATTCAAAGCCCAGCTGCAGGGCCTCACTGGCGGCAGCTTCTTCCTTGCTGATGGCGCTGTCTTGATTGACATCCAGGGCTTCAAAGGCCACATCCTGCACCTCGGTTACAATTTGCTCCTGGGTAGAGGCATAGGTGGTACCGGTAAACATCAGGGCGGCCATAAGAGTCAAAATTACTTTTTTGTTCATTTTTCAGCTCCTTTTTTAAAGGGTTTCATGGAATGCCATATCGGTTGGCTGATCTTTTAAATAGCAACCGCTGTGCCATGATGTTTTTCCCTTATTAAAACGAAGCCTTACATTGATCCGCCAGGTTTGCTGCGCTGTTTAGGGAAAATATCTGTTCGCCGACTGCGACAGTTGGAAGGGGCGTTCACAAAAAGATTATAATAACAACAAGTTCGGTTGTCTCAGAAAAGCGACCATTAATTGTTGTATGCAAATCCGTACGAGAAATCATATTATCCACCTGCGAAAGACCCCCACATCGGGAGATCAACCAGACGAACGGCCCAAGAAACCCCGGTCAGGAAGCGCTCCCTTGCTACCGAAAGACGGATTAATAAGATCAAGCTGGAGTACATGTGCCTTGAACCCACCCCCAAGACAAGCTGCTGGAGCAGAGGAGGCATTGACAATGCAAACTGTTTTCATTGTTGTTCAGGTAAGATCTTCTAGTTGAAAGGGGGAAAAATGAGTACTGTACTGATCGGAGGGATGGATCGCCTGGCTCAGCACTACCGCAGAGAAGCCAAAAAACACGGCCATCAAATCACCATTTAC